>WHTT01000003.1 GCA_009377605.1 Luteitalea sp. | reverse complement strand
AACAGTGACCGCAGGGCTCGTCTCTCCGATGAGGGCCGCGGGAAGCGTTGCACATCTCACTTTGACGAGCGGCTGGTCAGACCGCGCTGATCGCCTGTGCAGCGCGCGGGCGATGAGCTCCTTGCCAGTGCCGGTCTCTCCAGTGATGAGCACCGGAAGGTCCGTGGAGGCGACCTGATCGAGGGCATCAAGCACGATACGCATGGCCTCGGACTGGCCGATGACCTCGCCGAACGCTCGTGTGCGACTGAGCTCGGAGCGGAGCGCCACGTTCTCCGCCTCGAGCTGATCGCGCAATCGGCGAATCTCGTCGTTCGCCATCGCATTGGCCGTTGCCACGCCCATGGCGCGCGCCACATCCTGAAGGACCGCCAACTCCAAGTCGCGGAAGCCGCGGGGCACGCGACGCGCGAAGACCGCGACGCCGATGAGCGAGCCACGAACCAGCAAGGGAATGCTCGCGTACGCCCGAATGCCAGCCGCAGCGAGCCGTCTCTCGTGCGGATACCAGGCGGGCTCCGCGAGCAGGTCGGCGCAGATATAGGGCCGCCCGGAGCGTATGCGCGCGGCAAGCACCGAGCCGGCATGCGGCCTGAGCGGACGATCGGGAGCACCCTCGAGCGGGCGCTTCATCGCCATCAGAACCGTTGCCGCGGCCTCAGGCGCCTCACCCACGAGATGAAAGGCGTAGGGGCGCCCGCCCTTTCCCTCCTCGAACCCGATGAGGCTCACCGCATCGAACGCGACGAGCGGCACCAGCACGTCGGCCACGGTGACCAGCACCCGGTCCAGGTCCCGCTCGGCGTTGATGGCCTCCCAGGCGCACAACACGAGAGCATGCCGGTCCCCGTCGCCAAGGGGCAGCGACGGGGCCTTCCGCCGAGATCGCACACCTCAGTCTAACAAGCATCGGTCGCGAATTCGCAAGATGTTGTGAATCCGGAACCCGCTGCGGCCGGACGGCGTCTGCGAGATCGTGAACAGCGTCCCGTGACGTCATAGACTCCTTCTAGGTAGGGCCGCCTCGCCGAGGCGGCCGTGACGGCGCGGGAGGCTGACGCGCCCTACCATCGTGCCTCGTCGACGCGTTCTGACTTGCGAGCTCCGACCCTTGACAGAAATCGTCAAGGGTCGCGTTCTCAAGGGTTCTAGCGGAGAAACTCATGACCCTCTATTCAATCGTCCTCTTCCTGCACGTCGTAGGCGCCCTCGGCTTCTTCGGGGGGTTGGCCATCGAGTGGCTCGAGCTTCGTCAGATGCGGCGGGCGACCAGCCACGAACAGCTCCGTGAGTGGTTGCAGGCGCTCGGCTCACTCGGCCGGCTCGTGGGACCGTCGCTGCTCATCCTGCTCGTGACCGGCATGTACATGGCGGCCACCGTGTGGCCGTATCCCTGGGTCGGCGTGGCGCTCGTGGTGCTGTTCCTGTTTCCCATCCTCGGGATTGCGTTGGGTGGCCGGCGGATGCGGCGAATGGTGAAGGAGCTAGGAACCGCGACCGGACCGGTCGGCAGCGCGCTCGACGCGCGCGTCCACGACCCGATCTTCATCGTCTCGTGGCGCCTCCGGACGGCGCTCGCCCTCGGTATCGTCTATCTGATGACGACCAAGCCTGTCATCGGCCACGCGCTGATCGCCGTCGCGGTCGCTGCGGTGGTCGGCATCATCTGGTCGCTGCCGCTCCTGGCTGGTCGAGGTCGCGCTCAGGCGACGGTGGTGACGGAGCGGTGAAACGACCTCGTGAGAGAGATCGGCGCGTCGACGGCGCTCAGCCGTGGACGCGCCGTCATGCTCCATTACCACTCGTAGCGCAGGTTGGCCTGCATGCAGCGGCCCGCCGCGCCGTCGCACGTAGCCAGCGTCGAGTTGTACCGACCGAAGCTCTCTGCGCGATCCGGGAGCACATCGAGGTCCGACACATTGAAGCGCGGCGTGTTCGTCAGGTTGAATATGTCCCAACGGAACCGCAGGCGGTGGCCGAACGGGAACGTGAACGACTTGCTCACGCTGAAGTCGATGCCAAAGTAGCCATCGCCCCGCAGGAGATTACGAATGCCGGTCTCCCCCGGGAGGTCGCGTCTGAAGAAGCCAATGGCTTCTTCGGGATTCTCGAATGGGCTCGGGAAGCCGGTCACCGCATCCTTCGTCCGTCCGGTCGGCGGCAGATTGCCCGGATCGACGAGCGAAGCATTGCCCTGCAGGTTCCAGTTGGTCGCCCAGCAGGAGCGGCAGTTGATGACGTTGAACGGATAGCCGCTCGTCCAGCGGAAAATACCGCTCATTGCCCATTCCCCAATGATCGCGTTCAGCGGACCGCCGACGTCGCCGCCGATGGCCTTCCCCGTGCCGAACGGCAGTTCCGTCAGCCAGCTGAAATTGAGCTGGTGCCGAACGTCGTAGTCCGAGTTGGAGTAGTTCAAGTCCGGCTCAAACGTATTGACCAGGAAGCCGGAATAGCCGCCTGCTCCAGCGTTATCGAAGTCATCGCCCCGTTCCGCTTCGGAGGCGTGATCCTTTGCTTCCGACAACGTGTAGTTGAGATGGAATTGAACGCCGTGCGAAAAGCGCTTGGTTAGTGAGAGCTGGAGCGCGTGGTACTCGGATCGACCGATGGTGCTGCGCGCCGACAACGCATCGTACTGTTCGGCGAAATACGCGAAGGGGCCGAAGCGGCTGCATGCTGGATCACAGAACTGATCCATCAGCCAGAGACCGGTGATGAAGTCCGGCGAGACGGCCTGATAGAGATCGGCAACGGCCTGCGTGGCACTGAGGCCGCCCCCTGCCGCGCCCGGAAAGAGATTCTCCCAGTACGAAATCGGCGCCATGCCGTCGATACCAGTGGCGGAGTTGTCGATGAGCAGCCCCGCCGCCGTGAAGTAGTCCATCCCCGACGCGGGATCGACGAGGTTCAGCGGCATGGCCAGGTCTCGACGAACCAACTGGTTACGTCCGATTCGGCCGACGTACGCCGCCTCGATGCCAAACCCTGCGCCAAGGTCGCGTCCAACCACGACGTTGAAGACGTGCGAGTACGGCGTCACGATGGTGTCGTCGATGCTCTGAGTGATGACGCCAGCGCCGGTTTCGGGAGTTTGAGGAAAGGCACCGGGTGGCGCAGGCTGCAGGAGCTGAGTCGGCTCCACGTCGAGCCCTTGGAAACGCGCATCCGGGTTTGTCTCGTTCACGGTGTTGACCGGCGTCGTCAAGAGAGTGGACAACCCAAAAGAGCCATCCGCGTCGAACGACGTGGCCAGCCCGGCGCCAATACGGTCGTAGACCAACGAGTAACCGCCTCGTACCACGGTCTTCTCGGTCGGTGTCCACGCAGCGGACACGCGCGGTCCAAAGTTGTTGTAGTCCCAGTCGTAGAAGCCACGCCCATTGTTCTTCGGCCCGGCAGGTTCGAAGATGACGAGCGGGCTCGCGCTCGACGGAACGCCAGCCAGCATGTTCGTGGCCCGCTCGGCGAACCATTCCCCCATGCTCGGCTGCGGCGCTACCTGGACACCGTTCGCTTCGTAGGGCGGCGAGTACAGGCTGTAGCGGACGCCAGCTGACACCGTGAGGTTGTGCCTGACCTGCCAACTGTCCTGGACGTACAGGTCGTACTCGTCGGCCGCGTAGAGCCGCGCCACCGGGTCTCCGATCGGCAGAGTCGCCCCATCGATGCCGTAGTTGTACCTCGAGGTCGTCGATGACATCACGCCGAGCATGTGAATGAACGGATCGGTGTATCCGGACTCGCCGTCGGGCGACACCGCCGGCAATCCTGAGCAGTCTGCCGGTGCCGGGCACTGTCCTCCCGGCATGTACAAGCGACCGACACTCTCGACCCACGACGGGTTCGAGTTGAACGTGTGGAACGAGTTCTCGTTCGTAGAGTTGTCGTTCCGGATCCAGCGGAAGTTCACGCCCGCCTTCAGCGTGTGTTGCCCGAGCAGCCAGGAGAAGTCGTTCGTGATGTTGTGCGTGCCGAGCTCGCGCCCAAACGAGTCGCTGTAGTCTGTGATGTCGTCGATGAAGCGAAACGTGATGGCATTGCTCGTCTGCAGTCCGAGCTCATCCTGATTGATCAGCGTGTAGCCGTACCGCAGGGTGTTGATCATGTTGGATCCGAGCACCCAGTCGTGGCCGATGGCAAAGCCCCAGTTGTTGGTGGTCGACGTGCTATTGGCCGACCCATCAGGAAACTGCGGCTCATCCACGTCTTCGTCATCCTGGAAGTTGAGCCTGCCGAAGAGGCTGTGCGCGCCGCCCGGCTTGTAGTCGATCCTGCTTACGTATGTCCGGAACTGCTTCTCGAGCGGTGCCGCAAATCTGAAGCTGTCGATGTTGCCCGGGTAATTGCCTGATTCGTTCGACGACGGTAACTGCTGGAAGAGCTCCATCGCCGCCAGATTCGGGCCGATGTGCAGTGGATCGACGCGACGGATGTCATCGGGGCTCATACCGTAGAAGCCGGGCGCCACCTGGTGTGATCCCGTGAACCCCTGGACGCTCCCCCCCGGACACGCCGCCGGGTTGGCACATTGGTACATCAACACACCGTCGCGGAACGAGTCACTCGGGACATCTCGGGATACCACCGACTCGCGCTCGTCATCGAGCCCTTCGAAGTTGAAGAAGAAGAACAGTCGATCACGCTTCACGGGGCCGCCAACCGAGAACCCGTAGATGTTCTTGTTGAGCAGCGGCGCCTCGCTCGGCTCGTCGGCGGCGAGCTGCGAGAGCTTCAGGAAGTATTCGTTGGCCGAAAAGCGCGTGTCGCGGTTCACCCAATAGCCGGCTCCGCTGAAGCTGTTCGTCCCGCTCCGCGTGACCAATGAGACCTGCGCGCCCGACGACCGGCCCTGATCAGCGCCGTAGTTACTCGTCGTGACCCGGAACTCCTCGACCGAGTCGAGCGTGACGCGCAGCGCCGACGTGAAGGCGCTCTGGTTCTCCGCGTCGTTCACGTCGATGCCGTCCAGTGTTGCGCTCGACTGGTCCGCCCGCGAGCCGCTCACCGCTCCGTAGCGCGGGTCCATGTTGTCGGGATCATTGGGATCGGCCACCGGAATGTAGGTCACGCCGGGTTGCAGGCTCAGCAGGCCAACGACGTTTCGCCCTTCGAGTGGCAGCTCGCGAATCTGTGTGCCGCTGATGACGTTCCCGAGCGACGCATCGGTCGTGTTGATAACGGGAACCTCTGCTGCAACCTCCACGACCTCGGAGAGACCGCCAACCATGAGGGTGACATCGGCGCGTGAGGTCGAGTCGACCTTCAGGCCGATCTGCTCGATGACCGCCGCCCGGAAGCCAGACAACTCGACGCGTAGGTCATAGGTTCCGGGAGATACGGCGACAAACTGGTAGGTGCCGGATTCGCCGGACACCGTCTCACGTTGAGCGCTGGTGGCCAGGCTGGTCAGCACCACCGTCGCGCCGGGCAGCACACCACCCTGCTCGTCAGTGATCCTGCCTTGCAGCGCAGACGTCCCCGACTGCGCGCGTGCCCCACTTGGCAGAGTGGCAAACAGGAAGGCTGCGACCAACAGCGCGAGCGTCCGCCTACATCGGATGATGTGGAGAAATCGAATCACGTTCACGTTCCACCTCCCTCAAAGCCGCACGGGCCCGGATAGGCGAGAAGGGCCCACAACCACGTGCTCGCGTCGGGCAGGAGGTGACGCGAGACGTTGAAAGAGCACGGCACATTCGCTAAACGCGCCCTACCATCCGCGGAAGGTAGGGACGCTCGCCGAGGCGTCCGTTACTGCAGCTCTTAGCTTCCTTCCAACGCTTGAGCCTGTCAAGGTAGTGTCATGCCGAAGGCCGCGCCGATCCCCATCCGAGCGAGCAGGAGCGCGAACGCCACGAGCAACCCGATGACCGCTCGATGCTCGCGGTTGCGCCAGACGCGCTCGACGCTGAACTGCCGACTGACCGGCGATACCGCACCATTCCGGTAACGGTCGTAGCTGGGTCCGAACTCTCGGCGCAAAAACGCGTCCTCGGTGGCGATTGCGGCACGCATGGTGAGCACCAGATAGCCGCCGATCAGCACCGCTGCCGCCACGCTGCTCGACGCAACCGCTAATCCCGCGCCCATGATCGCTGAGCCCACGTAGAGAGGATGACGAACGAACCGATATGGTCCCGACTGCGTGACCTCTCGACTCTTCTCGACATGTCCGGCGGCCCAGACGCGCACCACCTCGCCCACGAAGGCGACGGCGATTCCCAGCGCGAGTGTCCTCATCGTCGGCCGCGCCAGCCAGAACACGGCGACACCTGCCAAGAACCCGAGCGAAACGCGCCACCGCGCCAGCCACCCGGCGAGTCCTTGTTCTCCTTCCAGTGCCATTGAAACCTCGAAGGTGGGTGATGGGGTGAGGGGGTGAGGGGGTGAGGGGGTGAGGGGGGATGATCATCCAATCACCCTCTCACCTTGTCACCTTGTCACCCTCTCACCTTGTCACCTTGTCACCTTGTCACCTTGTCACCTTGTCACCTTGTCACCTTGTCACCTTGTCACCTTGTCACCCTCTCACGCTGTCACCTTGTCACCCGTCATCCTGCTGCGATCGCTCGGCCCTGGCCCCAAGCCGGCGCACCACGGCTGCCTCCACTTCATCGACGGTCAGCCCACCAAGACACCAGTCAGCGCTCGTGCAGCGTCGCTTGAAGCGACACTGGCAGTCGGCGTAACGCGACAGCGTGACGTCGCTCGGGTGCCACGGGCCATTGCGCGTCGGATCGGTGGGCCCGTAGAGGCCGACAACCGGAGCACCGACCGCCGCCGCCAGGTGCAGCGGCCCGGTGTCCCCGGACACCATGAGCGTGGCGTCACGCGCGAGGGCGACGAGATCCGACACCTCCGTTGCTGGGGCCATGCGCGCGGCACCGTGCGAGAGCCGTTCGATGGTTGCTGCAAGCGACTCCTCTCGCGGTCCCCACAGCACCAGGCTCCTGAGCGCCCGACGCGCTTCGAGTCGCCGCGCGAGCTCCGCAAAGCGCTCGGCGGGCCATCGCTTGTTCGGCCATGCCGCACCCGGGTTCATGAGGACGAGGCCGTCGTGCGCGCCCATCAGGCTTCGCGCGACCGCCGGCACGGGAGACGCGACGACGCGTAGTGGAAAGGCTTTCTTCAGGTGCGACGTCCAGTTGCGCGCATCGCGCACCCCGATGGCATCGAGCAGCGACAGGTTCTTGTCGATGACGTGGCCCTCGTCTCGTCCGCCGGTCTCTCTGTACAAGAAACGTGCGGCCGGCTCACGTAATGAGTCGCGGGGAAAGCCCACGACGCGGCGCGCGCCGCTGGCCACGGCGAGTAGCGCCGACTTCACCAGACCTTGGAGGTCCAGACAGATGTCGTAGTGCCGGGCACGGAGGTGTCCGATCGTCCGGCGAAGCCCCAGAGGGCCTCGCATCTTACCCACACTGATCGGGACGATCTCATCCAGCCCCTCGACCAGCTCGACGAGCGCCAGGTGTTTTGCGTCGACCAGCCAGTCGATGCGTGCGTCGGGCCACATCGATCGCAGCGCGGCCAGCGCCGGCAGCGCGTGGACGATGTCGCCCAGCGCACCGAGCTTGACGATCAGGATGGCAGGTGCGTTCCGAGGGCTCGCCGGTGGTTGCTCGACGTTCGGCGCTGTGCGAGAAGAGTCGCTCATCAATCGTCGGCCCAGGACGCGCTCAGGCGTCACGAGCAATCCGCGCGAGCAGATCTCGCGTCGAGTGGTCTTTCGGATCGCCGACGATCGCAATGCGGCCACCATAGCCGATGACCATGTCACGCTCCGGCACCGACATCGTCGTATAGTCCGTTCCTTTACAGTGAACGTCGGGTCGCAGCCGCGTGATGACCTCGGCAACCGTGCGGCCCCCGAAGATTGCGACGTAGTCCACTCCGCGTACGGCTGCAACCAGCTCCGCCCGCTCCACGGCGGTCAAGATCGGACGCCCAGCGCCCTTGAGCTCCCTCACGGACAGATCGTCGTTGATGGCCACGACGAGACAATCGGCCTCTGCCGCCGCCGCCTGCAGGTAACGGAGGTGTCCAACGTGCAGGAGGTCGAAGCAGCCGTTCGCCAGGGCGATACTGCGGCCGGCGGCGCGCTCGGCCGCCGCCACCGCTTCGAGCCCTTCCAGAGACACGATTCGGCCCGCCGGTGTCGCCTGCGTTGACATTCGTAATGTACCCTGTCCCGATCCGCCCGACCTAAAGGTCGGGCCTACACATTTGACGGCGGCACGACCAAGGTCGGGCGTTGTACGTCGACCTTTAGGTCGGGCGCTCCAAACCGAGGTCCGCTACCACGGCCCGCCGCAACTCGTCGACCGAGACCGTCGCTGTATTTCGCTTCATGACGACGATGCCGCCAGCGTAGTTGGCGAGCCGCGCCGCATCCTCGAAGCCCGCGCCAGCGGCAAGTGCCTGCGTCATGGCCGCAATCACCGTGTCGCCGGCGCCGGTGACGTCGGCAACTTCATCGGTGCCGAAGATTGGAATGTGCACCGTCGCTCGGCTCGGCTGGAACAACGCCATCCCACGACTGCCACGTGTCACGAGCACGGCAGCCATGCGCGTGCGTGTCAACAGCTCTCGCCCAGCGCGCTCGAGGACGCGCGAATCCTCATTCATCGGTCTGCCGAGGAGCTGCTCGACTTCTGCTTCATTCGGCGTGCAGGCCGTGAGACCATGGTAGCGATCGAGGTGATAGCGTGAGTCCACGAGAATGGGAACGCGCCGCGGCCCGAGGGCCTTCTTGATCTCGGCAACGAGCGACGGCGAGCCGAGGCCGGAGCCATAGTCCGAGATGAGGACGGCGTCGCATCGAGCGAGCGCGCCCAGGAGTCGGTGGCGCATGCGCTCGCGCACCATCGCGACCGGCACTCGATCGGTCACACGATCGATCCTCACCACCTGTTGCTTGGCGGCATGCACGCCGCCCGCGAGGACACGGGTCTTCGAAGGTGTGCGAAAGCCGGCGACGGGGATGAGACCGCTCGTGTCGACCCTGGCATGAAAGCCCTCGAGAAGACGCGTCCCGGTCTCGTCCCGCCCAACACAGCCAAATGCGTGCGTTCGTGCGCCGAGCGAGGCGGCATTGTTGGCGGCGTTTCCCGCGCCACCCGGGATGAGCTGCGTTGAATCGTATTCGAGGATCAGAACGGGCGCCTCCCGCGAGACACGCGCCACGCGCCCGTAGATGAACTCATCGGCAACGTAGTCGCCCACAACGACAACTCGGAGGTGGGCAAATCGATCGATGATCGCCAAGAGCCGCTCGCTGGCTTTTGGATCTCGTCTGTCCCGGTCTCCGGTTCGTCCCGCTCGGCTCCCGGCTGCCCTCCTCTTGGTAGAGCGCCCCTTCATGAGTGTCGGAGAATCCATCCGGCCGCTTCCATCAGGTTCGCGAGGATCGCGTCGGCGGCGAGGCCGTCCTGCGGCTCCGACGCCGACGTCTCACCGTATCCGGTCCGCACCAAGAGGCCACGCGCGCCGCAGCTCGCCGCCAGCCCGACATCCAGCCAGCGATCGCCAACGACCCAGGAGCGCGCCACGTCCAGATCCAGGTCACGCGCTGCGCGCTCAACGAGGCCGGCCCGCGGCTTGCGGCAGGAGCAGTCGCTGGTGTAGGCGGGCACCGTCCCGCGTGGGTGGTGCGGGCAATAGTAGTAGGCGTCGATCCGTGCCCCTCCTCGGCGCAGGCGCACATCGAGCGCTTCGTGCACCGTCCTGACCGTCGACTCCTCCAGCAGTCCGAGCGCGACACCCGACTGATTCGTCACGACGACCAGCTTGAAGCCGGCCCGTTGGAGAAGGCGGAGCGCATCGACCGTCCAGGGAAACAGCTCGAGCTGCTCCACGCGCCGCAGGTATCCCACCTCCGCGATGAGCGTGCCGTCACGATCGAGGAACACCGCAGGTGACATCGTCGATATCCTACATCCTCGACAGTTTCTCGACGGCTTCCACCGCCCGCGCGGGCGGGATCCGGCGCATGCACCGGTGATCGATGGGACACTCACGCAGGAGGCACGGGCGGCACCACGCATCGGAGTGCAGGATGACGTGGCGTCCGATCGGCGCCGTCGCATGTTCGTCAGTCGATCCAAAAATGGCGACGACGGGGGTCCCCAGCGCGGCGGCAATGTGCATGGCACCGGAATCGTTCGACACGAAGGCGCTGCAGCGATCGACGAGACCAATGAGCAGCGCGAGGTTCGTCTTGCCGATCGTGTCGAGGAGCCGCGTGCGTGCCACCGATGGGCCGAGGGCGGATACGATCGCCCGGCCTGTCGCCTCATCCTGTGGCGCGCCAACGAGAAGCGGTGTCCACCCGGCTGCAACGAGCCCGTCGATGAGCGAGGCCATGAGATCCGGCGGGTACTGCTTGGCACGACCGTATGCCGCACCGGGTGCCACGCCAACCAATGGCGTCGATGGATCCCAACCCATCGCCGCAAGCTGCTCGTCCGCGCGCGCCTGGACCTCTGCCGTCGCCCGCAGATAAGGCATCGCAGGGTCAGGCTCCAACGCCGGCGCGCGCGGCGCCGCATCCGCACCGCTCTCCGCCACCAGGCCCAACGCTCTGACGAGCGCAACGTAGTACGCGGAATGGTGCGCGCTCTGTGGCTTCGCGTCTCGCCGGCGCACGGCGCGCGTTAACAACCGTCCACGTGCGTCTCGTCGATATCCCCACCGCTCCCGGATTCCGGCGCGAGAGGCCGCCAACGCCGAGCTGAACGAGTTGGTGAGCAAGACGGCAAGGTCCGGCCGTGCCCCCGCGAGGCTTGCGATGTCGCCGGAGAGTCTTCGCAGTCCGCCGAGTCCCTTGGCCCCGGGAAGCGGCACGACCTCGTCGACATCTGGTGCAAACGAGAAGAGCGTGGCTGTCCCCTGCGGCGCCGCCACGGCGAGATGCGCCCCTGGCTCCGACCGGCGGACGAGCCGAATGGCGGGCAGCGCCATGACCATGTCGCCCAGCCAGTTCGGCGCACGGACGAGAATCCGCCGGCCTGGCATCAGCTTTCCAGCTCTTCGCGGGCGCCGGCGGGGAACATTCCAGGCGTGCGCTCGTGCTGCACCTCGTCGCGCCAACGCCGGTGCATCCAGAGCCACAGGGCAGGATACCGCCGCACGTACATCTCGAGCACGTCCGTGCAGCGCTGCGTGAACACCCTGAGCGGATCCGGCGTGTCGGCATCCGGCGGCGGTACGGCGTGCTCGTAGATCATCCGATAACGACCGTCGCCAATCGGCACGGCAAACACCGGAATCACCGGTGCGCCGGTGCGGAGCGCCAACGCCGCGACGGCCGAGGTCGTCGCGGCCGGCCGATTGAAGAAATCGATCACGACGGCTTCTGGGGTATGAATGTGCTGATCGATGAGGAGGCCGACACCCTGATTCGTGCCCAGTGCTCGCAGGATGCGGCGTAGACCCCCGCGTCGCTGAATCACGATGTTGCCTGTCGTGGTGCGCACGCGCCCGAGGAGCTCGTCCAGCAGCGGGTTGTCCAGCGTGCGGGCTACGACAGCGATCGGCGGAAAGACGAGACTGTGCGCGATTGCCTGAATCTCCCAGAATCCGAAGTGTCCTGTGACTAAGAGCGCGCCGCGTCCCTGCGCGAGGGCGCTTCGAACGCGGTCTTCACCCTCGATCTCGACCAGCGCCAGCATCTCGTCGCGCGACAGCCCGCTGAACCGAAGCAGCTCGAACAACAGCCGGCCGAAGTGCGCGAACACACCTCGGGCGATGGCACGGCGCTCGGGAACCGACCGTGTCGGAAAGGCCGACGCGAGGTTGCTCAGCGTCAGCCGGCGATGCGGCCTGTCCAGCGTGTAGAACCCGAGGCCGAGCAGCGTGCCGAGCGCGAGCACCATCCGCTGTGGCAGCGCGCGCACCAACGTTGTGGCGGTGCTGACGCCCAAGTACTCGAGACGATGCCGAAAGCCCGACTGGTTCACAAAGTGAGCTTAGCGTACTGACCCACCACTCCTGCTCCGCGACGTAGCGCACGGCCTTTCCGCCGCCGCGGGCCGAGGGGCCTCAAGGCCCCTCCCTACAGGGACCTTATGACCGGCCGCCTCGAGCTTGCCGGCCAGCCACGAGAAGAACGCTTCTCGCGGCTCGATATCGACGGCGAGCGGAACGACCGCCGCCGGAAACGGCAGCTCGCCACGGGCGTCGAGCCGCACCCCGTCCTTCTCCGTGGTCAACACGGCAACAGCACCGGTCTCCTGCATTCGCGTGGCCACGCGCCCGAGATCCTGCTGGCTGAACGGATGATGATCCGGAAAGCCGAGCGCGTCGGTCAGTGCCCAGCCGGCGGCGCGGAGGTGGTCGAAGAAGCGCTCGGGCTCTGCAGTTGCGGCGACGCCCACGACGCGCGCGGGCGGCGCCAGCGCCGGTACGCCGAGGCTCGACGCTAGTGGTCGCGGCACGCCGTGACGATCGCGCGCGATGAACTGCGGGGGCCGCAGCTCATTGTCGCTCGGACGGTCGCGAGCGGTGTCGTGGGCGGCCCCGAGCCAGATCAACGCGTCTGCAACATCGAGCACATCTGGCGACTCGCGAAGCCGACCGTGCGGCAAGACCCTCGCAGCCGTCACGTCCTGAGGATCCACCGCGACCAGATCGACATCGCGCGCCAAGGCGAAATGTTGAAAGCCATCGTCGAGCAGATGAACCGTGCAGCCCAGGCGCGATTCGGCCAATCGTCCGGCCAGATACCGATCCGCACAAACGACCACCGCGCACCCCGTGAGGTTCTGCGCAAGGAGGAAAGGCTCATCTCCGGCCTCGGTCAGCGGCGCGAGCACCCTCTCGGCGTCTCGCACGACCACCACGCCATCTCGAGGCTGCTCTCGCGCATAACCACGGCTCAAGATTGCCGGGCGCTCACCCTTCTCGATGAGCCACCGCGCCAGCGCCGCCACAATAGGTGTCTTGCGCCGTCCGCCCACGGCAATGTTCCCCACGCTGATGACTGGCCGATGGAGCGTGCGTCGCGCGTCCGGATGCGCGCGATACCATCGCCGCCGACGCCGAGCCATCACCGCGTAGAGCGAGGAAAACGAAAGGACGCCTGTCATCTTCGTCTCGTGACTCATCTGAAAAAGATGGCCGGCATCTTTTCGTTTTCCTCCCGGCGGGGCGGAGGCAGCAGTCGTTCGATCTCCTCGAGCGTGCGCGCCTTCGCACCGCGGTTGGCTTCGACCAGCGCACGTGCCGCGGCGCCCATGCCGGTACGTCGCACGGGGTCGTCCAGCAATTGGCGCACTTCGGTCGCGAGGTGAACGCCATCGCGTATCTGCACTGCCGCGCCTTTTCGCAGGAACTCGTCGGCAATCTCGGCGAAGTTGCGCATGTAGGGCCCGAAGAGAATCGGCTTGCCGAACAGCGCTGGCTCCAGGATATTGTGTCCGCCGCCATCGACGAGACTCCCTCCCACGAAGACGACCGTCGCGATCTGATAGAGGCGCGCAAGCTCGCCCATCGTGTCGAGGACGATCACCTCGTCTCGGAGCTCGGCGTCGATCTGCAATTCCGTCCGTCGCGTGGCTCGGTAGCCTTCCTCGGACGCAAGTTGAACGACCTCGTCGAACCGCTCTGGGTGCCGCGGCGCCAGGATCAGCAGCGCATTCGACACCTTTCGCTGCACGCTGCGGAACGCCCGAAGTACCGTCGTCTCCTCACCGCGCAGCGTGCTGGCCGCGATGATCACGACGCGCGATTCCGGCATACGGAAGTAACGCAGGACACCGTCATCACCCCGCCCTACGGATCCGGCCGCAGCCCAGTCGAGAGAATCGAACTTCAAGCTGCCCGTGACGACCACGCGCGATGGATCCGCGCCGAGCGCGATGAAATGCTGTCCCGATGTCTCTCCCTGCACCAGCAGAAGGTCCACGTCGGCGAGCACGCGACGAAAGAACGGCTGGGCGAGTCGATAGCGCCTGTGCGAGCGCACCGATAGCCGGCCGTTGACCAGGACCGTTCGAACCCCGCGGGCGCGACACGCACGGAGGAGATTGGGCCAGAGCTCTGTCTCCATCATGACGAAGAGCTCCGGCCGAACCGTATCCAGAGCACGGCGGATCGGCCACGCCCAGTCGAAGGGAAGGTAGAAGACACCGTCGATCGACGCCACACGCGTTTGCGCCACTTCCTGTCCGGTGCGGGTCGTCGTCGAGAGGAATAGCTTGTGGCTCGGGTAACGCTTGCGGAGACCGTCGACGAGCACCCGCGCCGTGAGCGCCTCGCCCACCGACACGGCATGGATCCAAATCGAGGGCTCGCGCTCGACGTTGAGCGACGACGGCAGGGAGCCGAGCCGTTGCGAGAATCCCCGAATGTACTTTCCATCCCGGAGCGCACGATAGGCAAAGTAGGGTGACGCGAGGAGCAAGGCCACGAAGCTCAGGACACTGTAGAACAAGTACATTGGCGGCATGCTCCCGGCGATCTCGTCGCCTCGGAGCGCACAATCCGTAGCCCTCACATGCGACTGTATTAGAATACGAGGTTCTGGGCGCGTCCGTCGCCCCTCCTCATCCGCCCTTGCTCACGTCGTGAGCCTCGGCGGGACAAGTCCGCCATCGCGCAACCCGCCCGGCCTCGCCTTGCGAAGGGGGTTTGCCTCGGGTGGAGCTGGTTCTTAATTCGGTCCGGGAGGACGCATTCATGGCCATCAAGGTCGGCATCAACGGCTTCGGTCGCATTGGACGGAATATCTTTCGAGCGTCGATGGGGTTCGACGATGTGGATTTCGTGGCGGTCAACGACATTACGAATGCCGCGACCCTTGCGCACCTGCTGAAATACGACTCGATCCTCGGCAATCTCGAGGCAGATATCCGCGCCGACGGCGACAAGCTCATCGTCGGCGACGACCAGTTCCAAGTGCTGTCGCAGCGCGACCCCGCCGCTCTCCCATGGAAGGATCTCGGCGTAGATCTCGTCTTCGAGTCCACAGGACTGTTCACCAAGCGCGACGACGCTGCAAAGCATCTCTCGGCGGGTGCCAAGAAGGTCATCATCACCGCGCCGGCCAAGGGCCCCGATCTCACGGTTGTCATGGGCGTCAATGACGACCAGTACGACCCGGCGAAGCATCACGTGATCTCGAACGCCTCCTGCACAACCAACTGCCTCGCACCAGTAGCCAAGGTGCTGCACGAAAGCTTTGGTATCAGGAAGGGATGGATGACGACGGTGCATTCGTACACGAACGACCAGCAGTTGCTGGACCTGCCCCACAAGGATCTCCGGCGGGCGCGGGCGGCGGCGCTCTCGATCATCCCGACGACAACGGGCGCTGCCACGGCGGTCGGAGCCGTGTTGCCTGCACTCAAGGGCAAGCTGGATGGCTTCTCCATGCGCGTGCCGACGCCAAACGTGTCCGTCGTGGATCTCTCTGCCGTGCTGGACAAGAAGACGTCTCGCGAGGAGGTTAATGGTGCGCTCAAGGCAGCGGCCGACGGGCCGCTCCGTGGATTGCTCGCTTACACGGAAGAACCGCTGGTGTCCATTGATTTCCGCGGTAATTCGAACTCGTCGATTGTCGACGGCAGCTACACTGCCGTGATGGATGACGACTTCGCCAAGGTCGTCTCTTGGTACGACAACGAGTGGGGCTACAGCATGCGGTGCGTCGATTTGTTGCGATACATCGCAACGAAGGGGTTGTAGTCGATCAAGGGACCAAGGGACCAAGGGATCAAGGGACCGAGGGATCAAGGGATCAACGTGGTGAAACGAACCATCAAAGATCTGAACCTGCAGGGGCGTCGGGTGTTCATCCGTGTGGACTTCAACGTGCCGCTCAAGGGTGGAGTGATTGGGGACGACACGCGCGTCCGGGCGTCGCTGCCGACCCTTCGCTTCGCGCTGGCGCAGAATCCACAGGTGGTGGTTCTCGCGTCACATCTCGGCCGGCCGAAAGGCGAGCCGCATCCGGAGATGAGTCTGCGGCCCGTGGCTGCTCACCTCGCTGAGCTCTTGAATCGGCCCGTCACCTTTGCAGAAGACTGCATTGGTGAGCCCGCGCGTGCGGCTCTGCGCGATGCCGGAGACGGTGGCATCGTCCTCTTGGAGAACCTGCGTTTTCACAAAGAGGAAGAAGCCAACGACGAGGCGTTTGCGAAGGAGCTGGCGTCCTTGTGCGACGTCTACGTGGACGATGCGTTCGGGTCGGCGCATCGGGCACATGCGTCGACGGAGGGTATGGTGTGCGCGGTGAAGGAGGCCGCCGCGGGCCTCCTCATGGCGCGCGAGCTCGAATATCTGGGCAAGGCGCTGGAGCGACCGGAGCGGCCGTTCGTGGCGGTGCTCGGAGGCGCGAAGGTCTCCGATAAGCTGGAAGTGATCGAGAACCTCCTCACGCGCGTGGACAGTTTGGTGATTGGCGGCGCGATGGCCTACACGTTCCTCAAGGCGCGTGGCGTGCCGGTGGGCAAATCGCTCGTCGAGACGGCGCTCACCGGAACGGCCGCCGACGTGGAACGGCGGGCCAAGGCACGCAGGGTCACACTGGCGTTGCCAACAGATCATGTCGTCACCGACAGAATCGCGCCGGATGCCGAAGGCGAGCGGCTTGCCGTCGGCGATCCTGCAATTGGCGACCGAATGGGTGTCGACATCGGCCCGGAAACAGCCACCGACTACGCCGAGCTCGTGAAGGGGGCCAAGACGGTGGTCTGGAACGGTCCAATGGGGGTGTTCGAGGTGGACCGCTTCGCCGCGGGCACCACCGCAGTCGCGCGAGCGGTGGCGGAGGTCGAGGGCACGACGATCGTTGGAGGCGGCGACTCGATTGCAGCGATAACGAAGGCAGGCGTGGCCGACCGCGTCAGCCACATCTCGACCGGCGGCGGTGCGTCGCTCGAGTTCCTGGGTGGGCGCACACTGCCGGGGGTGGCTGTGCTGCCCGACGCGTAACGAGGATTGACAAGCGAGAATACTTCGATGCGCATGCCGTTTGTGGCAGCCAATTGGAAGATGTACAAGACGGTCCACGAAGCCGTGGCCTTCGCCAAGCAGTTCAAGAGCGCGGCAAAGGACCTGGTTGACATGGAGATCGTTCTGGCGCCGCCGTTCCTGGCGCTACACGCGGTCGCGGACGCGGTACGGGCAACCGGCATCGCCGTGGCCGGACAGGATTTGTACTGGGAGCGCGAGGGAGCGTTCACGGGTGCAGTGAGTGGCCCCATGCTGCGCGAGGCAGGCGCAGAGCTCGTCATCATCGGCCACTCGGAGCGTCGCCGCCTGTTTGGTGAGACGGATGAGACCGTGAGCCGCAAGGTGCATGCGGCATTCAGCGCAGATCTGACGCCGATTGTCTGCGTCGGTGAAACACTCGAGCAGCGGGATCGTGGGGAGACGCTGAGCGTCCTCGACCAACAGCTCACGCGCGATCTGGATGGACTCTCGGGCGAGCAGGTCGGTCTGCTGGTGGTGGCCTACGAGCCAGTGTGGGCGATCGGCACGGGACGGAACGCGACACCCGAGCAGGCGGCGGAAGCCCACCAGCATATACGGCAACGGCTGCGAGGCTGGTTTGGCGCCGACGCCGCGGACCAGTGCCATGTGATCTACGGCGGCAGCGTAAAGCCGGACAACACCGCCGAGCTCATGCGCCAGCCTGACGTCGATGGCGCCTTGGTCGGTGGAGCGAGCCTCGACGTGACCGGCTTCCTCGCCATTGTCAACGCCACCCGCGTGGCCGCCGCGAGAAAGTAACCGGCGCGGCGGACGGGGGGCCGGGCCTGGCGCGATGCGGGACGTCGCGCTAGAATCAAGTTGGTATGCTCTATTACATCCTGACGACGGTGTATGTGGTCGTTTGCCTGCTGATGATGGTGGTCGTCCTCCTCCAGCAGGGGCGCGGGGACGTTGCGAGCGCCTTTGGAGGCGCGGGCACCCAGACGGCGTTTGGCGCGCGCCAGGGTGCGACCGTCCTCACCAAGGCCACGACCGTGCTCGGTGCGCTGTTCATGATCGGCGCCCTCCTGCTCGCCGTTGTCGGACAGCGTGGTCCGGGCTCGCTTCTGAGTGGTGTCGGGGCCCCAAAACCCGCCCAGCAGAGCGCGCCAGCGAAGCCGGCGCCCACGACCCCGCCCGCATCGCAAGAGGAAACTGGAACGCCGCAAGGGCAAGAAAAGCCGTCTGGTCTGCCCCAGCAGGACTCGGCAGACGAAAAGCCAGCACCGAAGGCCCCGGCAAGCGAGAAGCCAGCACCGAACGCGCAGGAGAAGCCGGCGTCCAAGCCCCCGTCGAAGCCGTAGTGCGGCACGGCGCGCTCGCCGAACGCGCCGTGCTAGAATTTCTAGCGGACCGCGGGCTCCGGCCGCGCTCCCCGACGCTCACTTGCGAGCCCCGAAACTTGACCCAAATGCGTCAAGTTTCGGGTTCTCAAGGGTTCTAGTCCGGCCCTGAGGGTCGGGCCTACACGGTTCCCGGCGTGTCACGTTCAACGCGCGTCCCACTTGCGGAAGTGGCGGAATTGGCAGACGCACCAGCTTGAGGGGCTGGCGGTGGCAACATCGTGGGGGTTCGAGTCCCCCCTTCCGCACCAAACTCCATTTCATTTCGTTTGGCGCTCACGGTCGTTCTCAGCCATCGACCTTCGGCGCTACGCGCCTCGGTCTTCAGGGTCGAGTCCCCCCTTCCGCACCAATAACTTACGGCGATTTTGAGCGGCCGTGAGTTGTCAAGTTGTCAAGCCTGTTGTCAAAAATCCGGCGCCGATTCCTGGCTTTCCCGGTGGCCCATCGCGTCCGGTCGTACCTATGCGGAGCGGCGGACCCGACCCAGGCCGGCCGCAATATACGGCAGAGCTGATTTCCCCGGTATTTGAAGCGAATCCGAGAACACAAACAACTCGCTGCCTTCGTAGGCGCGGGTGGCGCTGTATTGAAGGGCATAGGAGAATTTCCGCCGGTTGCGGTACAGCGCCGCGATGGCGGCGTGCGAGTCGTACGACACGATCCACGGCCGGCGCAGCTTCGTCTGAATGGTGTGCGCGAGGCGGACGTGATCTTCCGGGCGAGGCGCGGGGCGAGCCGCTTCATCGCCTCGGCAAGGATGCTCAAGGGGTAGGCGCCGGCCCAGCGCGCCTTCTGCTGTGCGGTGACGTTCCTTCCTTCCTTCAGGTACGCTTCGAGCAGATCGAGCGCCGGTTCCGCTGCGTTGTTCGCATCGCGGTTGTGGCGCGCGCGCGCCACCGCGTTCCACTGGTCGCGGCCGGCCTTTTCGCCCTTGCCGTGCGCAAGCGTAACGATGCGATCGACCGTCTGGGCGTCGGTGGGTTCATAAATGGTGCAGGGCACTTCGGCGTTCTGGCGCCGCCAGTCGGCGGAGACGGCCTTGATGGCGCGCCGGATGTCATCGGGAACCGTGAACCCGTTGAGCGGCAGGATGCCATGAATCAGTTTCAGCGCCGCGACACGGCGGTTCCCCTCGCGCACGCTCAGGACGCGAGGCTTGTTGCCGCGCAGCACGATGACGCTCTCGGTCGGCAAGTAGCCGTCTTGCAGCAGGCTGTCGGTCAACGCCCAGAAGCGGTCGGGGCTCGTTGAGATTATCGCCTCAATCGCGGTTTGCTCGTCCGGCTGGGATATCGTGCGGTAGTTATGCAAGTCGAGCGCGAGTTCCGAGACGCGCACCAGTTTGGTCTGGGGCATAGTTTACTTTCATCTCCGCGGTCGCTGCCCGCTGAAGGGTGCCCTCGCATGGTGTGGGTGCCATGATGCCACAAGCCCATCGCTGGTGCGCTCGGGCTGTGGTCGCTCGGGCGGAATGTCAAGTTTTTTTGCTCAAAAACTTGACATCATGCTTGGGTGCGGCCACAGTCGAGCGCATGGCCGAGCGCAGAAAACCTCCGAAAGGACCCGGACAGATCGCCAGTTGGGTCCGCCGACAGATCCAGGATGGCGGCGAACGGCTGTGGCGTTTCGAGGACTTTCCGGAGGCTCCCGTCTCCGCCGTCGCGCAGGCACTGTCCCGCCTCGCGCGCCAGGAGGTGCTGCAGCGCATCAGCAAGGGCGTCTACTACAGGCCCCGCGAAACGCCCTTGGGCAAGAGCGCCCCGAACCCGGCCGCAATCCAGAGGCTTGCATCCCAGCGCAACGTCGTCTTCCCGGCCGGAATCGCGGCTTCTAACCTCCTGGGATTTACGACGCAAACGGCCGGCCGGGGCGAAGTCGCGACGAGCGGGTTCCGGCTGCCGCGAAAGCTACTGGGGAGCGACACGGTCGTTCACACGCGCAGGCCCGAGGCCTGGGTGCGGCTATCGGACACTGACGCGGCGCTTCTCGATTTCCTGCGCCGCGCCGGCAAAACGAGCGAGCTCTCGCCCGAGGACACCGTCGCGCGGACCCTCGCCCTCTGCCGCGAAGGCGGGCGGTTTGAGCGCCTGGTGGGCCGTCATCAAGCGCAAGGTGTCCGATGGGATGGACCTCGAGCTGCTGAGTCGGCCCGGGTACGAGCTGCGGATTGAAACGCGGATTCGTGTCAGCCACGCCCCGCGTCGCGTCAACCTCCATGCGAACACGCAGCGAACGACCGACTTCCACAGTCACTTGATGGAGTTCGATATCCCGGACACGGACGGCTGGCACACGATCAGCCTGACGACCCGCGATTTCCCTGCACAGACCGGCGACTCGGTGTTCGCTCAACTTGCGCTCATCGACTGGGGCCTCGAGAAGTACCGCGTCGACGTCGATTACTTCAAGGTGGACATCATCGAGGTCGCGCGTGCGGGGCCCGATCGGGGTGCACAGGTCCCATATCATCCGCCGATACCTGATCTCGCCAGTTTCCGGCAGGAGGTTCGCGCCGGCGAGGATGCCATCATCGACCTCGATAATCCTGATGTGAATCTGAACAACTGGTACGTCCAGGATGGCGCCTCGAAGAAACACCTGCTCACGGTCAACGGCACGATGTACGTGATCCTGCGCTTCGATCTCGGAGCGTTCGACGGACGCCAGATCGCAGACCACGGGCTCCTCGAGCTGACGACCCACTCGGTCCAGCGCACCTCCGATCCGTTGAAAGACTTCGGCCTGGTGCGCGTGGTCGAAATTCTGGGTGGTGACCCGGCCTGGGATGAGCGGACGGTGACCGCCGACAGCCTGAGGCGCGGGACACCGCTGTCCCGCGTGTTGAACTCACAGATGATCATCGATTGGCCCGTGACCGAGGGCGACGGCGGCAAGACCTACTTCACGATCTCGCGACCTGTCCTCCAGCGAATGATCGATGGGCAGACGCTGGGGTTAGCCATCAAGCCGCTCGGGTCCATCACCGCGTCCTTCTACTCGAGCGAAAACGGCGAGCCCTCGCTCGGTGCTCGCATCCTGTTCAACGCGAGGGAATGACCGCGCGGAGAGGGCGGCCACAATCCTCGTCGAAGGCGACTACTTGTAGCGCACCCCGTGCTTGATGACGATGTCCACGTCATCGAGCTTGTCGATATAGCGGAGGACGTCCCCCTTGACCGCGATGATGTCCGCGTATCCGCGATGATTTCCTTGGGCAGCCCCAGGTGCCACTCTGTGCTGTCCAGCTTTTCCGGATTGTGGCTGGCTCACTGTTCAACGGCTTCGGCAGGAATGCCTCGCAGCTCCTGTCGTGCCCCAACGAGCGGAATGCAGATGTGCGTGACGAGATCCTCCGGGGCCGTTTTTGCCGGATCGTTCATGTAGATCTCATGGCACGGCTGGTTGGCAGCGTCCCGCTCGCTCGAGGGCAGCCACTGCCCAAAGAGCCAACGATAGCTCTCGTGCAGCTTCTC
This sequence comes from Luteitalea sp., assembly GCA_009377605.1. Lineage (NCBI taxonomy): Bacteria > Pseudomonadati > Acidobacteriota > Vicinamibacteria > Vicinamibacterales > Vicinamibacteraceae > Luteitalea > Luteitalea sp. The sequence continues at coordinate 114,016 of WHTT01000003.1, read as the reverse complement.
GTACGGACCACGGTGAATACCTATGGCATATTCACCCGTGGGCAGATCGATCAGCTCGAATCCTTCCGGCGCGGGACCAAAGCTCTCCGCGACGGTGATGCCCGCATGAGCACGCAGGTCGGCGACCGGTGTGACGTCCCAGTCGTCGTAGTAGATACCAATGGATGCGGTATCCGGCCCGAGTAGACCTCGTTGGCCGGCGAAGGCACACACGCGGTCGAACGCCTGGCCGATGCGCAAGTAGTCGCCCTTGTATGCGGTGGCGAGCAGGCGACGTGCAGGCTGGGTCTCGATGCTTACCTCGATCATGTTGGAATCCTCCTGAAGTGGCACGAACCGGGACACCACATCGTCAATCCCATAGTGCACGCCGCACAACGCGCGACGAAACATGAGCGGTTCCGACTGCTTTCGGAGCTCCGCAGGCGGCGCGCCGAAGTGGGCGCGGAACGCGCGCGTGAACGGCTCGTGCGCTCCATAGCCGGCCGCCAGCGCAATCTCGATGACGCTACGGTCTGTGCGGCGCAGCTCGCCGGCGGCACGTTCCAGTCGTATCCGGCGGACATGCTCGCGAAGTGACTCGCCGACAAGGCCGCTGAAGATGCGATGGAAGTGGTACCGCGAGAAGTGCGCCACGCGTGCGCATTCGTCTGGCGTCAGCTCGTTGTCCAGATGCTCCTGGACGAAACGGAGCACGCGCCGAATGCGATCGAGATAGTCGGTCCTGGTCGTCGCTCGCAACGGGATTGACCTCGAATGGTGCCGGCCCATACCGGCGTGATGTCGGCAGTATCGCGTGAGCCGCTGCGGCCGTCTTGACCGTCCGTGCGCAATTCGCGCCTCTCAGTCGTGTTGCGGATCAGCAGCCGCTCGATTGCGCTGGGCAATACGGACTTGCGTGATGATCAGCCGTCGCATCGATCTGTGGTTCGTCACCAGATCAGCCGCAGGCCGAACTGCATCTGCCGCATGGTCGAGTCGCCGGCCACATCGACGATCTGGCCCGCACCAGGACCGTCCACGGTGTTGTTCGGCTGGCCGAGGTTGGTGTGGTTGAACACATTGAACGCGTCGACGCGGAATTCGAGCTGCGTGTCGTCGAACAGGCGGAACGTCTTGGCGAGCGACCAGTCCGCATTGTAGTAAGAAGGCCCACGCAGGATATTGCGTCCTGCGGTGCCCTGCCGGTACGGATCCGGCACCACAAAGGCGGCAGGATCAAACCATAGGTCTCTCGTCGGATCGGACACTGACGGATCGCCGACGAGATCCGGTCGCAGGCGGAACTCCGAGTTGAGCGTCGAGTTGTTGGCCATCAGGGGCATGACAGGCAACCCGCTCGCGAATACGGCAAGGCCACTGAAGCTCCAGCCCTCCACCATGTGCCGCACGACCCCGGTCGCATTCGGCAGGAAACGCTTGCCCGGCCCGAACGGCAGCTCGTAGACGTGGCCAACGGTCAGGACGCTCGCCCGATCGCGGTCGGCAACGCCGCGGTCGTTCCGGATATTCTGCGGGTCGGTCACCACGTCGTAGGTGCCGGAATCGATCGTCTTGGACCAGGCATAGCTCGCTACCAGTGCCAGGTCTTCGGTGGCGCGCTTTTCCACCTTGACCTGAAGGCTGTGGTAGTTGGACCTTCCGCTGTTACCGCGCCAGACGATGTTCTGCGTGTAGCCGAACTGGTCGAACAGTGGGCGCCGCGGATCCAGCGGACCCGGTCCTGGAACGGGCAGATTCAGCGGGATGTTGAAGTAGAGGTCTCGCCCGACATTGCCGACGTACCCGACTTCGAGCGAGAGCGTCGGCGCGAGCTCACGCTGGAGCGTGACGTTCCAGGCGTCCACATAGCCGGTGTCTCGGTCAAATGGGTTGAAGGTCATGTTCTGCCCGACGGGCAGCGGGAACATCCCGCTCTCTGGGATGGTCGGGAACGTGAATCCAGGCAACTCGCTACCGAGGGTCAGCGCCCGGCTGAATGTCGTCTCGTTGAGAATCTGTTGGTTGCCGAACAGCGGGTAGTTACCCGAAACCAGCACATTGAAGACGTTTGGAAAGTAGCTGCGGCCCGCGCCAGCACGGATGACCGTCTTCTCATTCAGCAGATAGCTCAATCCTAGACGCGGGGCGACGTTGTTCATGTCGGTCCGCACGTTGACGCGGTTCGAGACATCCCCAACTCCCGCGATCAGCACCATGCCGGTGGACAGATCGAGGTTCGATCCTGCACCGGTGGGTGTGGAGGGCGGCGTGTAGATTTCATACCGCAATCCGTAGCTGAGCGTCAGCTTGGGCGTGATCTTCCATGTGTCCTGGGCATAGCCGAACAGGTGAGTCTCGGACTCGTGACCAACATTGTCTTGCAAGTTGAACTGGCGATTGAAGGAGGTGGTCTCGCCCAGCAGCAGACTGGCGGTGGCGAAGCCGGAATTTGGCACGCCAGCCGCCGCGGTCACACCAGGGGTGAACCCGAACGTGCCGCGGCGCGCGGCATTGCTGATCCGAAGGTTTGAATAGCGGCGGATGTCGGCGCCGAACTTCGCGGTGTGGCTCCCCTTGATCCACGTCAGGGTCGCAGCCCACTGGTGATGGTTCAGGACCTGATCCAGCGGGCAGTTGCACGCTGCCGACCCGCCCATGCTGAACTCACCCACGCCCGTGACGTCGATGCGGGAAAGGCCGCTCGTATTCACGTCACCCGTATTGATGCCGGGGAGACCCACCTCGGTCGAGAAGTTCGTCCCAGCATCGGCGTGCAGCACCTGCACGTCGTAGCGCGAGTAGCCGTATCGCGCCTCTATCAAGAGGGTGGGACTCAAGACATGATTCAGGTTGAGGCTCAGGTTGTGGTTGTTCCCCGTCGAGACTCCACCGACACCGCCGTGGAGAGATGGACCGCCAGCTTGCACGCCGTAGATTGGCGGAGAGAACAGGTCCGAATCGAAATAGATATAGCGTCCGAACAGCCGAGTGTTCTGGCCGACATAGTGGTCCACCCGGCCGGAGTACTGATTCGTGTCGAACGTGGTCGAGCCGGACGCAATAAAGTTGTCTTCGATGCGCTCAGGGTTGGTCGGCGCTGGCAAGAGATCCAGGAGGTTGGCTGCAACCGGGTTGATGCGGTCCGAGGGGATCTGGTTCCCCGGAAGCTGCTGGCGCCCGAGGCCATTCTGATCTCCAGTGAGCGGGTCGAAGATTGGGATGAGATTGCCGTTGCTATCTCGGAGCTCGGAGAAATCGCCCTCGCGCATAGGCATGGTCGGGACCGTTGCGACCGTGGTACCGCCCAACCGCTGGCGCTGACCCTGATAGTCGCCGAAGAAGAAGGTCTTGTTCTTCTTGAGAGGGCCACCCACCGAGCCGCCAAACTGATTCCATTTCAACGGCGACGCTTCGTCCGGCTCCGTGAACGGATTGCGTGCGTTGGTGGCATCATTCCGCAGAAACTCGAAGACAGAGCCGTGCAGGCTGTTGGTGCCGGACTTCGTCTCGACCTGCGTCAGCGCGCCACCTGCCCGGCCGAACTCGGCATCCCAGCTCGAGGTGGTAATTCTGAACTCCCGGACCGACTCTTGCGTGGGAATGACAACGTTACCGCCCAGCACGTTCTCGTTGTTGTCCACCCCGTCGAGCTGCATGTTGCGCGCGCCGTTGGGCTGGCCGTTCGAGCTGATCGAGACCGAGCCTTGCGGGTTCTCTGCCAGGCCCACCTGACCAGGCTCTCTCACGGCGCCTGGCGCAAGCAACTGCAGATTCGACACGTTGCGTCCAACGGTCGGTACCTGAGTGATCACCCGGTTCTCCAGCGTCGTACTGACGTCGGCGCGCTCGCTTCGTAGAAGAGGAGCAGCCCCCGTCACAACCACTTCCTCACTGACCTGTCCGAGCGTCAAGCCCACGTCCACTCGGAGCGTGGAATCCACCGAGAGTAGAACGTTCTCCCGAACGAAGCTCCTGAACCCCTCTTTCTCGACGGTCAGGATGTACTCGCCGGCCGGAACACGTGCGTGGGTGTAGTAACCGCGGTCGTTCGTTTTGGTGCTGAAACTGACGCCCTTGTTGACTTCGGTAATGGCGACGATCGCGGCGGGGACGGCACCACCGTCAGGATCACTCACCAGTCCTGTGATCGTGCCAGAGGTGGCTTGCGTGGACACCCGTGACACGCCGGCCATGAGCAGAACAAGCACAGCAGCAAGACGGGACATGTTGGCTCCTCTCCGGGATTCTACCAGTCTCCGCCGACACCTCTCCGCCTGTCGCTTGACTCAAGTTCCTTGATGCTGCTATAAGCAGTCCCGGAAACTGGTAATTACATATATTCGATACAACTCTGAAGTGGTACGTCCACTCGCGGGTTGTTTGCGTCTTTTGCGAGGCGTTGTCTGCTTTTGTGCGCCTCCTGACGCGCGCTGTGGTGGAACCACCGAGAACGCTGTTTCGATCAGCGGAATGAAGAGCGAACCATGAAACAGTCCATCGCGGGAATCGTGGCGGTCGGCTCGTTGATGCTGTTGGCCCCGCTCGCCAACGCCCAGGACTATCGCGCGCGCGTGCAAGGGGCGGTCGAGGATTCGAGCCAAGGGGCGCTGCCTGGCGCGACCGTCACACTGGTCAACACCGCGACAGGCGTCGCGGTCGCACGCGTGACCAACGAGGAAGGCCGTTACCTCTTCGACTTCGTCGAGCCGGGCATGTACACCGTGACCGCGGAGCTCGAGGGCTTCAAGCAGGCAGAGCAGCAGAACGTCCGCGTGCAGCAGCGGGGCGATGTCACCGCTAACCTGACGCTCGATGTCGGCGGGCGCGAAGAGGTCGTCACGGTCAGGGTTGCGCCAGCCGCCGTCGCGTTCAACTCGAGCAGCGCCCAGTTGACGGTGGAGCGGCAGCTCGTCGACCAGCTGCCGATCGGCGGCCGCAATCCGTACAACGTCGCGGCGCTGGATCCGACCGTGCTCGTCTCACCGAACACGAACGAGAACCGGCCATATCACCATGCCTTCGCCAACGACTACGACGGCGGCGGCGGCACGCGCCGCGCCAACGACGTGCTGCTCGACGGCGTGCCGCTCGGCGCGAGCTACAAGACAGCGTACACGCCAGCCGTAGACGCGGTCGAAGAGATCACGATCTCGAAGAACAGCGTGGATGCTGAAAACGGCCACAGCCTTGGCGGCATCATCAGCCTGAACATGAAGTCGGGCACCAACACGTTCCACGGGTCGGCCTACACGAATTTCCGCGACCCGAACATGAACGCCCGCACGGACCCAAGCCTGGAGATCGTGCCCGATACGAGCCCGCTGCGCGGCACCGAGCTCCAGATGTACGGCGCCACCGTGGGCGGTCCGATCAAGCGGAACACCCTCTTCACCTTCACGTCGTTCGAGCAGTGGAACGACAGCCGCCCACTGTCGGTCGTCCGGACCGTGCCCACGGAGCGGGAACGGCAGGGTGACTTCAGCCAGTCGGTCCTCGACGGCGCCGTGCGCACGATCTACAACCCCTTCACGTCGACCGTCGATCCGACGACGGGGAGCGTAGTACGACAGCCGTTTGCCGGCAACGCCATCCCGCGGGATCTCTGGGATCCTGTCGCGCTCACAATGTTGGAGCAGATCCCGATGCCGAACGTGGCCGGCAACGTTGATAACCTCCAGTACAACGTCGCCGAAGAGGTCGACTACTGGAACCTCTCGCAGCGCATCGACTGGAACATCAGCGATCGGCTCAAGCTGTTCGGTCGGTACGGCGTATTCAGGACCGACCTGGGTAAACGGTCGTCACGCACTCGAGCGTTCTGTCACCTGTCCGAGCGCAGGGCGCTGATCGGGTCGATACGCGACGCGCGGCGGGCCGGCAGATACGTGGCCAACAACGCCACGCCTCCCAGGCTGGCGGACACGGTCAGATAGGTGATCGGGTCCATCGCGCTGACACCGAAGAGCAATGAGGACATTAGTCGCGTGAGCCCCAGCGTTGCGGCAACGCCGAGCGCCACGCCAATCCCAGTGAGCCAGAGGCCCTGGCGGACGAACAACCGGCAGACGTCTCCCGCCTGCGCGCCCAACGCCATGCGGATGCCGATCTCACGCGTCCGCTGCGCGGCGATGTAGGCGATCACGCCGTAGAGGCCGACGACACCGAGAAGCAGCGCCACCGCTGCAGCGATGACCAGCATCGTGAGCGCAAAGGAGGTCTGGGCCATCGAGTCTGCCCGGATCTCATCGAGCGTCTGCACGCTCGCGAGCGGCAGATTCGGATTCACCGACCAGACCGCCTGCTGAATCTCGCGCAGGAAGCCAGGCGAGCTCATCCGGGTCGACCGCACGGCGTACGCCATCGTGCGAGAGATGAACGGCTCCTCGGAATAGAACTGCTCCATCGCCATCGGCCAATACACGATGGTGGGTGCCGCTCGATTCAGCCCATCATCGCGCTCGTTGCCGACGATCCCGATGATCTCGCGCCAGGGATTCGTCGGGTTGAATCGGATGCGCTTGCCAATCGCCTCCGCCGGGTCCTTCCAGTACTCACGCGCCAAATTCTCAGACACGACGGCGACGAGCGCATCTTGATAGATGTCCCTCCACGTGATGGCACGCCCCATTCGCACCGGGTTCCCCATCGTCTCGAAGTAGCCAGGCGCGATGAATTTGAATCGGCGAAGCGGGGGCATCTGTCTCCCAACGTCGGGGCGCTCCTCGACGAGGATTGGATCGCTGCTGTCATTGCCATCCATCGTGATGGACGATGACAAGCCGACTGACGTCACGCCAGGAAGCTGCTGCAAGCGCTGGACAATCTGTTCGTGTGTCCGCACGGTTTGGTGTCGATCGCTGACGAGGGCCTCGGGGATCGCGAGGCGGAAGGTCTGCACCTCCTCAGGACGCGTGAAGCCGGGATCGACCTGGCGCAACGCGAGGAATGTGCGAATCATGAGACCCGACACGACCAGCAGCACGAGCGCCAGCGCGACCTCCCCCACGACGAGCGTATTGCGTGCGCGGTGCCGTTCGGGACCGTCACTCGTCGATCGGCCGCCCTCCTTCAGAGCGGTCGCGCTCGGCGCCCCGAACTTGAACACAGGAATCACGCCGAACAACAGCCCCGCGATGATGGAGATCGCGAGCGTGAACAGCAGCACAATGGGATCCAGGCCGATCTCGTCGAGGCGCGGCAGTCCGGACGGCGCAAGCCAGACGAGCAGGCCAATGGCCGCCCGGGCGAGCACCAGCCCAACCAGGCCGCCCGCCAGTCCGAGCGTCATACTCTCGCCGAGCAGCTCCCGGGCCAGACGACCGCGGCTCGCGCCCAGCGCGGCGCGGACCGCAAACTCCTGCTGTCGTCCCTCGGCCCGCACGAGAAACAGGTTGGCGACGTTGGCGCAAGCGATCAACAACACGATGCCGACGGTGCCCAGGAGAATCCACAGCACACGTCCGACGTCGCCAATCACGTCTTTCGACAGCGGGCGCACGTTTGGCCCGAGCCGTATCTCCTCGAAGGCCTGCCGCGTGAACCCGCGCGGCGGCGCGAAGCGCTCGAGCATCAGCGGGATCATGCGCGCCACATCACGATTGGCCTGCGCGATTGTCACATCTGGCCTGAGCCGTGCGATGGCTTGGAAGCTGAAATTGCCCAGGTGTGTTTCGGCACGATTGATCTGGAACGGCAAGACCAGAGCTGGGCTCGTGCGGAGAAAGTTGAAGGATGACGGAAGGATGCCGATGATCTCGACCGGCTCGCCATCGATGCTCACGGTCTGACCGACGATGTCTCGAGCGCCGCCGAATCGACGCTGCCAATAACCGTACGTCAAGACCGTCCGCTGCGGACTGCCAGGCGCGTCGTCGGCCCTAGTGAAGACCCGACCGAGCACCGGCTGCACCTCGAGGATCGGCAGCGTGCCATCGGTCACGTAGAGGGCTTCGACACGTTCAGGCTCGCCGCGACCCGTCAAAGAGACCTGCCCCGTGTCCCACATGCCGATGTCCTCGAACACGCGGCTCTCGTCACGGTACGTGAGGTAGGTCGCAGGACTCACGTTGGCGAGGTCGACGCCGAACCCGGGCGCCGTGTGCCACACGCCGACGAGACGCCCCGGCTCGGTGAAAGGCAACGGCTTGAGCAAAACGGCGTAGACAACGCTGAAAATGGCGGTGTTCGCGCCGATGCCAACGCCGAGCGTCAGCACCGAGACGACAGTGAAGAGCGGCGCGCGCAGCAGCCTGCGCCACAACTGGCCAAATGATGCAGTGGAAAGCGCCATCGTGTGAACCCTTGAGAACCCGAAACGGCCGCCTCGGCGAGGCGTCCCTACCACGTGGTAGAGCGCGTCAGCCTCCCGCGCCGTCACGGCCGCCTCGGCGAGGCGGCCCTACCTAGAATCTCTGCCTTCGAGCGGTCCCGTGTGTTCGGAGCGGCGTCCCTGCCGGTGGTGCCGTTCTGCCGCCGCTCTACGCGACACGAAAAAAGCGCGCTGACGCTCGGGGGCCCAAAACTTGCCTTCTTTAGACGGGACGGCCGGGCCTCGGGTTCACCGCGCCTGAAGTCACGCGGTGCTGATAGTATTCGAGAATGGCTCGCCGATCCTTGGCGCTCTGCGCCGTTCTGCTGCTCGCTTCCATCGTCGGGGCAACTGAAACAGACAAAGCTATGCGCATGCCCTTGAAACACTATCTGATGGGGCACGCGACGGGCGACCCGTCTTACATGCGCAAGGCGTTCCTGCCGACGGCCCACATCGAGGGCATGCGTGACGGTAAGTTCGTTTCGTGGACCCTCGAAGAATACTGTGCGCTCTTCACGGGCAAGCCAGCTCAAGACGAGGCGTCACGTCGCCGGACCATCGATAGCGTGGACGTTTCCGGCAACGCGGCAATGGCCCGTGCCACACTCGTTCATGGCGCGACGACGTTCACCGACTATTTCGTGCTGCTGAAAGTCGGCGATGAATGGAAGATCGCCAACAAGGTCTATGCGGCTGCACGCAGTACGAGTGAATAGCGACCAACGCCGACCCTTCTGTCACTCGTCCCAAAATATCCCCATGCTTCGCATCGGTCTTACCCTCGTCGCTGCCCTTGTCGTAGTCACGGTGCGTGCCGCGCCCTCCGTGCAGACGACGTTCACCGGCACAACGTCCGAGCACACGTGGCTGCTCGAGGAGCTGGACCGAGAGCTGCCCAGCGATTGGACACCATACGAGTTTCTGGTGCTCGAGCTCAAGGCCTCCTCCTCGCAGCGATTCGAGCTTGGGCTCGAGACGACGAGCGGACGCGTCACGAAGCGGATCCATCCTTTGGCTGGCGTGTGGGTGCGCGCCTCCATTCCGCTGCGCTTCTATCGGTCGCCGGCCGGCGATGGCATCGACCTCGCCGCCACCTTCCACCAGCCGCGCGGCTCGTATTGGATCAACCTCGGAAGCAGCCGGCATGGCCCGACCACAGAGGTTCGCGCGTTGACCGTGATCATGCACTATCCGGTCGCCTCACCAACGCTCGAGATCCGATCCGTGTCCCTGGCCAAGGTGGATCCCGGCGACGCCGTGCTCGAGGGTAATCCGCTCGTGGACGAGCTCGGGCAGTATGCGCACGCTGAGTGGCCCGGTAAGGTGCAGTCGCTCGACGACCTGAAGGGAGCCTGGGCTGCGGAGGATGCAGCCCTGCAAGACGACGCTTCAAACGACCGTTGTCCTTACGGCGGTTCCAATGGCTCGACCAACCAGCTACAGGACGTCGAGACGGCGAGAACTACAACATCGGATTCGTCGATGTGACCGATCAGGCTTACGCCGAAATGGTTGCCGCGGCAAAGGCCACGCATCATCGCTTGCTCGAGATCCACAGCGGCAAGACCAGTCCCGTCGAGCGGCTCCCCAAGGCCTCGGAAGCGGGTACACCGTTCACGCCGGAACAGCCGACCTCGCCTGTGCAGTAGCCGCTCCATCATGTGAGCTCTTGCATCCAGGACGGGATGTCGGACTGGCCATGCAGTCGGTCTCTATTTGTGGTTGGAATACGTCTGCGGATCCGCCGTGAACCGCTTCTTGCACGTCTCACTGCAGAAATGGTCGGTCTTTCCCGCCGAGGCGGCCCTACCTAGAAACCATGTCACGATCAGGAGTTATGAGAAAACACCAGATGAAACGGAATCTCACGGTTTCAGCGCTGAGCCTCGCGGTCAGTGTCGGCCTGCTGCCCGGGTACCAGGAACGATTGCACGCGCAGCAAGCGACGGCGCCGCCGGCCAGTCAGGCCGGGGCGCAATCGAAAGCGCGGCCACCGCGGCCCTTTCCGGAGGGTGCCAGGGTGGGATACATCGACCTGGACGTCATTGCGCAGGAGTCCGCGCCTGGAAAAGCGGCCACCAAGCAGATCCAGGACCTGCAGGCCAAGAAGCGCGCCGAGCTTGCACCGAATCAGAAGGCGCTCGAAGAGGCTCAGAAGAAGATTCAGGAGGGGGCCTCGGTAATGAATCCGGAGGCGCTCGAGAAGCTACGCGAGGAGGCGGAGAAGCTGCAGCTCGACCTTCAGTACCAAGCGCAGGTTGCCAACAACGAGGTCAGTCGTTTCGCCACGCGGGTCCATGAGGAGCTGCAGCAGAAGCTGCTGCCCGTCATCGAAAAAGTCGCGACCGATAAAGGGCTGCATGCCGTCCTCAATCGCCAGACGGTGGTCTGGGTGGATCGCGGAATCGACGTCACGCAAGACGTGATCAAAGCGCTCGACGCGTCCGGTTCCACACAGAAGTAGCTTCAGGCGTCGTGTGCTCCAAAGCCGATGGAGGCAAGCGAGTACGCGAGGTCTGCCGGAACTCCGACGGGGTCGCACCAAACGCGCGCCGAAACGCCGCCGTGAAATGACTGTGGCTCGAAAAGCCGACCTCGAGGGCCAGCGCCGTCAGGCTATTTGCGTGCGGTAGCTCGACGAGCGCACGCGCAAGACGCAACTGCATCAGGTATTGGTGCAGCGAGATCCCTTCGACCGATCGAAACACGTGCGTGAGATACGCCGGGGATGCGCCAACCACGCGTCCGATGTCGGCGAGCCGTATCGGGCTGGCCAGCTCCGCCTCGAGATACTCCTTCGTCTGTCGGATCAAGCGCCGCGTCGAGCTGCTCACCTCGCCATTTGGAGCGTTCGCGTCGAGCGCTGCACGGAGCAGCGCCAGCACCAGCTCCTCGGCTGCGAGCTCCCCGTCGCTCGACTCGCTGTTTGCCCAGGCAAGGAAGCGCGCGCGAAGGCTCTGCAGGTACGGCTGTACCCGGCGCGCGCGGCTGCGGAACAGCGGATGCCCCGGTAGAGGGATTCCGCTCTCACCCACGACATCCGGAAGAACGCAGGGCTCCGGTGTGATGATGAGCTCACGGTAGCCACCGGAGACGGGATGGCTGATGCGACAGTCTTCTCCGCCCGTCACGAACAGCACTTGGTTTGCATCGCCGACGACCTCGGCGCCACGGACGTGCCACACGAACATGCCGCGATACGGAAAGCAAACCTGGAAGTCTGGGGAGAACCCTTCAGGTCCACGCGAACGAGCCGGGGCGCCAGAACGGACGTCTTCGACCAAGCCCACCCCGAGCCGCATGAGCTCCGTGCGGGACTGAATCTCTCGTTCCGCAGGCTCGGCCGGCTCCCACCACTCAAGCTGCTCGGTGCCCATCGGTTCGCCTCAACACGCTCACCTTTTCGACATCCTGTAGCGCAATCGTACTATAGAAGCACCTACCATCGTGGTACCGGGAGACCCACGCTCCGGCTTTCCTCGTAACCGCTGATGTAACAACAAAATAACACTTGCGTAATCGCGAACTTGTGCGATCCTTGCGTTGATTCTTAATCACGTTTGTTGTCGGTAGCGTAACGCCAGTATGACGAAAATGCTGCGGCGAGGGAGGTGACCGATGCGGCTATCTGGACTGGGTCCTCCAGCTTTCTTGACGATGTGCGTTGGGGCGCTGCTCGCTCCGCCCGCTATGGCGCAGGTAGCGCAGGGTCTGATTCTGGGCAGCGTCCGGGACAGCAGCGACGCTGTCATTCCGGGCGCGCGAGTGGTGATGACACACGTGGACACCAATCGGAGCTACGAAGCCACGACTGATACGCATGGCTTCTACCGCTCGGCGCCGCTGCCGATTGGGACGTATACGATCACCGCCGAGGCGCCCGGCTTCGAGCGCACGACCCGCGCTGGCGTCACGCTGGCCATCCAACAGGAGGCCACTGTCGATCTGTCGCTCGAGGTCGGCGACATCACCGATGAAGTGACGGTGACCGCCGACGGACCGCTCCTGCAGGCGACCGAAGCCTCTCGCGGGGAGGTCATCAGCGGAAACCGCATTGTCGACCTGCCGTTGGACGGTCGCAACTACCTCCAACTCGCCCGGCTGACCGCAGGCACCAACCCGCCGGCATCCGGTGCGCGAGGAGGAGGCTTCTCGTCGGGCGGCTTGCGCGCGAGCCACAACACATACCTGTTGGACGGGATCGACAACCAGAACTACCAGCATGCTGGAACGTCGAACACGCTGGAAGGCGTTCGGCCTTCGGTGGACGCGATTCAGGAGTTCAAGGTACAGACGAACGCCTATTCGGCAGAATTCGGCGGCGGCCTTGGCGCGGCCGTCAACGTTTCGCTGAAGGCGGGCTCCAATACGTACCAGGGTGGGCTGTTCGAGTTCAACCGCCACCATCGCCTCGCAGCACGCAACTTCTTCGCGGATCCCGATGAGCCCATCCCGCCATATCGTCGTGACCAGTTCGGCGGCCAGCTCGGCGGACCGGTCTTCGCGAACCGCACGTTCTTCTTCTTCAATTACGAAGGGAGCCGGCTCAGAACGTCGCGGACGGTTCTGGCGACGGTCCCGACCGAGCTCGAGCGGAACGGCGACTTCTCGCAGTCGCTGCTCGCCGATGAGCCGGTGCAGGTTTTCGATCCGCTCACCTACGACGCCGCCACCGACCAGCGGCAGCCGTTTCCAAGCAACCGCATCCCCGCTGATCGGCTCGATCCTGTCGGCGTCGAGCTGGTGTCGCTCTACCCACTGCCGAACCGGCCAGGGTTCTCGAACAACTACTTGTGGAACCCGCTCGCGCACGAGGACGCGGCGCAATTCCACTTGCGCGTGGATCACGTCCTCAGCCCGCGCGACAGCCTGTTCGGACGCTTCAGCTACAGCAACTGGAAGAAGGACGGTGGGATCGACGGCGCCCTGCCGGCACCGGCCTGGGGCGGAGGCACCGGGCCGATGGGCTTCTCGAACCGTCCCCGCTCTGGCGTCGTGAGCTACAGCCGCATCTTCAGCGGATCGCTCTTCAGCTCGACCCGCGTGGGCTACAACCACTTGCCAACCGAGCGCAGCGCCCCGACAGACGAGGACATCAACGCGCAGATCGGGCTACAGGGCTTGATCCCACTTCCCGGCATGGTGGACGCGCAGCTCACCGGTTATCAGAACCTCGGACACACAGGGGCGTCGCTGCCCACGTCCGACGTGCTGCACATCGCGAGCGATTTCACCTATACCCGCGGCCGCCACGCGCTAAAGATGGGTGGCGAGGTCCGATTGGTGCGTGTGGAACAGACACACTATCGGTACGCCAATGGACGCCTCTTCTTCGATGGTCGGTTCACGCGTCAGCTCACACCCCGCGTTGGCGGACACGCCATTGCCGACTTGCTCCTCGGTGCCGCCCGGCGGGCGGATGTCACCACGTTGAATACCTTCGACCAAAGACGAGGGTTCTATGGCTTGTACCTGCAGCACGATTTCCGCGCCACCAGCCGGCTCACGCTCAACCTGGGTCTGCGGTACGACTACCTCACGCCATGGTGGGAGGCCGAGGATCGTTGGTCGAACTACGACATCGACACGGACCCGGCCAACCCCACGCTCCAGACCGTTCAGGGCGACAGCCTCCGCGAGCGAGCGCTCGTGGATCCGCGCCACAACAACTTCGCGCCACGGCTCGGCGTCGCCTACAAGCCAAGCGATCGAACGGTCGTGCGTGCCGGATACGGCATCTTCTACGGTGTCAATGACCATACCGGCGACCGCTACATGGGCTCCGGGCCGCCTTTCCATCTCACCTCGACTCTGCTCGCCGGCACCATCGATCCGGTCATGTCGCTGCGCGACGGGTTCCCCCCAGACGCGCTCACTACGGGCTTGTCGGACCTACAGATGATCTCCGTCCAGCAGGACAATCCCTCATCGTACGCCCAGCACTGGAATCTCACGATCCAACGCGAGATTGCCGTGGATGTCAGCGTGGAGATCGGCTATGTCGGCACGAAGGGAAGCAATCTGCTGACCACGCTGGACCCCAACGCGCCAGTCCCTGGTCCGGGTGAGGTCAACCCTCGCCGGCCGTACACCGAGGTGGAGGTGCCGGGCATCGATCAGCCCGTCTCGCTTGCCGACGTCTATCGTCGTGAATGGACAGCGCGATCGAGCTACCACGCGCTGGAAACGCGGGTCGAAAAGCGCTTCTCGCAGGGCCTGCACTTGGTCGCCGCCTACACGTGGTCCAAAGCCATGGCTGATGCCGTGGGCGGAGAGCTGGCAGGGCGGCAGGCACCCACGCGGCCGCAGGACCCACGCAACCTCGCGGCCGAGTGGTCCCTGGCCGATGAGCATCGGCCGCACCGCTTCGTCTCGAGCGTGAACTATGAGCTGCCCGTCGGTCACGGGCAACGATTCCTGTCCAAGAGTCCGGGCGTGGTCAACGCGGTGCTCGGAGGCTGGTCGGTCGGAGGCATCCTCACGTTGCAATCCGGACGTCCGATCTACATCAGCATGTCTGGCAACCCGTCCAATACCGGCGGCACCGATCGACCCAACCGTGTCTGCGACGGCACCTTGAGTCGGTCTGAACGAAGCCTCGACCGTTGGTTCGATACCGATTGCTTCGTGCCCAACGAGCCGTTCACCTTTGGCGACACGTCGCGCAATCCGTTGCTCGGTCCCGGGTACCGGAGCTTGGATCTGGCGATCTTCAAGACGTTCCGTCCAACAGAAGGCGCCAGCCTCCAGTTCCGCGCCGAGTTGTTCAACGCCACCAACACGCCACCCTTCGGCGACCCGGGCGCCGCGCTTGGAACGTCCAACTTCGGCGTGGTCAACAGCGCGGGCGACGCCCGCATCGTTCAGCTCGGGTTGAAGGTCAATTTCTAGGGATCAAGGGGTCAAGGGGTCAAGGGGTCAAGGGGTCAAGGGGTCAAGGGGTCAAGGGGTCGAAAGGTCGAAGGGTCTGAGGGTCTATGGGGGTCTAGGGAAAATGGAGAAGCATCGGACGCTGCGAGCAACCGTGATCTTGATCCCTAGGGCCCTCGATCCCTTGACCCCTTGACCCCTTGATCCCTTGTGCCCTTGTGGCAGTTGCCCGTGAGCGGCTACGATTCATCCTTGATGAACCTGGTCGAGCTGGCCCAGCGCATCAAGGCATTGCGAATCGAACGGAGGATGACGCTGGAGCAGGTGGCGTCGGCAACTGGGCTCACGCGGAGCTGGCTCTCCAAGGTGGAGAACTTTCGCGTCACGCCCTCCCTCCCCGCCTTGGGACGCATCGCCGAGGTCCTTGGGATCTCGTTGGCGAAGCTCATGGAAGGCCTCGACCAGAAGCCTCAGCTCGTGCTGGTGCGCAGCAACGAGCGGAAAGTCGTCGAGCGCGATCGGCCCGGATCGCGCATCGTTTACGAGGCGTTGGCGCACAAGCGATCGGGTCGCATGATGGATCCGTTCTTTCTCACGGTCCCATCTGGCGTCGCCCGCCAGGAAGCTCTAGGCCACGAAGGCGAGGAATTCCTGATGGTGCTGGAGGGAAACGTGGACTTCGAGTTTGGTGAGCACACGTACCATCTCGCCGCGGGCGACTCGATCTATTTCGATGCGAACGTGAAGCATCGCCTCATCAACCCGAACCACGTCCCCGCGAAGGTGCTGTGCGTCTTCTCGGAGCCGAGCTCCGCCTAACGCACGAGTCTCACGGACGCCTCGGCGAGGCGCTGGGGCGGCCTGTCCGACCACGGCCAGGTGAGAGCGCGGTCGCCAACCACAGTGGTAAGGCGCGTTGGGCTCGCCGACGGGCCGACGCCGCCACAAGGGCGGAGACACTTTGTTGATTAGAAATCAATTCCATGGTACGTTCCGCTCTAGCGGCACGCCCGAGTTCAGGCGCGCACAGCTGCGCATGCTCGTCGCCCTGATGCTCTGCTACCTGTTCTTCTACACGGGCCGGCAGAACTTTGGCTGGGTGATGAAATCGCTCAACGAGCAGTTGAGCATCTCGCCGGCGCATCTGGGACTGATCAGCGGCGCGATGCTCGCCTGCTACGGCATTGGTCAGGCAATCAATGGGAACCTGGGCGACCGATTCGGCGCGCGCCGGATGATGACACTGGGAGCCGTCGGCTCATTTGCCTTGAATTGGGCGACCAGCTTCGGTCACTCGTTCTGGACTCTGCTCTTACCATGGGCCGCCAACGGCTATTTCCAATCGCTCGCTTGGGCGCCGGGAAGCCGCCTCCTCTCGAACTGGTTCGAGCGGGCCGAGCGAGGGCGCGCCTTTGGATTCTACGTCTTTGCTGCCGGCTCCTCCTCGGTCCTGACATTCGTCGCGGCCATCCTCGTTCTGGATCGATTCTCCTGGCAGTGGGTATTCCGGCTGCCGGTGATCCTGCTCCTCTGCGCAGGAATCACGTTCTTCTACCTCGCGCGCGATCGGCCGGAGGATCTCGGCTTCGAGCCTCTGTCAGACGAGGCCAGCGACGAGCAGGCGATGGAGCGCCAGGGCGTCGTTCAGCGGTATACGCATGCCTTGAAGAACTGGCGGTTCCTCGTCGCGAGCGTCTCGATCGGCTTCGAGAGTCTTGCACGCTACGGCTTGCTGATCTGGGTGCCCTACCACTACCTGGGCGACGATTGGAAGGGACAATCAGGGAGCGTCTGGATCACGCTGGCGCTGCCGTTGGGCATGGCGGTCGGGGCGCTCTCCAGTGGATACATCTCCGATCGGTTGTTTCGCGCGAATCGCAGCCGCCCGATCGCATTGCTCCTGCTGCTCGCAGCCGGCGTCACGCTGGCGATGTCTCTCGTGCCGCGGGAGCATACGCTTCTCGGGTTGATCCTGCTCTTTGTCGCAGGCTTTCTCGTCTACGGACCACAATCTGCGTACTGGGCACTGTGCCCGGATCTGTTGGGCCGGCAGCACGCCGGCACCGGCGTTGGTCTGATGAACGCGTTCGCCTACGCCTTCGCGGCGGCCGGCGAGCCGCTGATTGGCCTGACGATCCAGCACACGGAGAACACAGCGTCGGTCTTTGGCGTCACCGCGTTGGTCTGCCTGCTCGCTGCGGTCTGCATCGTGCCAGTCCGAAGGTGAAGGCCGTCAACCACGAAGGGACGAAGATGCACACCACGAAGAACACAAAGGATCAACCACGAAGGACACGAAGAACACGAAGAAAGCCATTTGAATTTCTTCTTCGTGATCTTCGTGTTCTTCGTGGTGTGATCTTTGCGACCTTCGTGGTTGGAGCGATGATGACAAACAATGGTCACGCGGTCGTGCAGATCTTCGACGGTCCCGGGCTGCCATTCCGTTTGGAGACGCGCCCCCTTCCAGAAACCCTGCGACCTGGCGAGGTGCTGGTGAAGATGGGGCTGGCGACGGTTTGTGGATCGGACCTCCACACGACGTCGGGCCAACGCGATACACCCGTGCCGTGCGTCTTGGGTCACGAAGCGGTGGGCCGGGTGGTCCACGTCGGCAGTGCGCGCTCTGGTCTACCGCTCCAGACACGAGTCAGCTGGAGCGTCGTGGATAGCTGTGGGACGTGCGTTGCCTGCCGCCAACATCACTTGCCAGCGAAGTGTCACGCCCTGTTCAAGTACGGCCACGCCGCCCTGAGCGATGGGTCTGGGCTGAACGGCTGCTATGCCACACATGTGCTGCTTCGGCCTGGCACGCACATCGCCCGGGTCGCAGACACGATTCCAGATGTGGTGGCCGCGCCGGCCAACTGTGCGCTGGCGACGATGGTGAACGTGGTCTCCCAGGTGCCGGCTCCGTGCGAGACCGTCGTCGTTCAGGGCGCCGGCCTGCTGGGCCTCTACGGCTGCGCGCTGCTTCGAGAGCGTGGCGTTGCACAGGTGTTCTGCGTCGATCCCTCCGAGCGTCGCCTCGAGCACGTGCCGCTCTTCGGAGGCACTCCTATTGCGGGAGACGTCGCGCAGTACACCACAGCGCGGCAGCAGATTCTCGCGGGCGCTCCCGATGGCGTGGATGCCGTGATCGAAGTTGCCGGCGTTCCCTCCGTGGTAGCCGAGGGCGTCCGCCTGCTGCGCCCGGGCGGCTTCTACGCGCTCGCGGGGATGGTCCACCCGGACAGCGCGCTGCAGATCACTGGTGAAGAGATCATCCGCAAGTGCCTCACGATCCGTGGCATTCACAACTATTCTCCCGTCCATTTGGACCAGGCGCTGGCATTCCTCGCGCAAACGATTGATAAGTACCCATACGAGAGCCTCGTGAGTCCAGCATTCGAGCTGGCGGATCTCGGAAACGCGTTGCAGATGGCGGCAAGTCACAGATTTCTCCGTGTGGCCATCGACGGTGCGGTCCAATGAACGCCCCGATCGTCAACGACTCACGGATACAAGACGTTGGCTTCACGGCCAACGGCCGCGCGTATCGCCCTGCGGCGCGGCCGATCGTCGTGGTCTGCATCGACGGATGTGCGGACGAATACCTCGATTCGTCATTGGCACACCAGCGAATGCCTCACTTGGAGCGAGTGGCGCGGTGTGGATACCGTGGGTTGGCGCGGGCGGCCCTGCCGACCTTCACCAACGTCAACAACGCCGCCATCGTCAGCGGGTGTCCACCGGCGGTGACTGGCATCTCGGGCAATTTCTTCCTCGATCCGGAAACGGGCGAGGAAGTCATGATGAATGCCTCGCGGTTCCTGCGGTGTGAGACGATCCTCGCTGCCGCGGCGCGTGCCGGACGCAAGGTGGCAATGGTCACCGCCAAGGAGAAGCTCCGTGAGATCCTTTCCGACGGACTCCGGGGCATCGCGTTCTCGGCCGAGCGGGCCCATGAGGCAACAGCCGAGAGCAATGGCGTTGGGAACGTCGAAGCGCTGGTTGGACGTCCGACACCCTCGATCTACAGTGCCGATGCGAGCCTCTACGTGCTCGACGCCGGCGTGGCCCTCGTCGAGCGAGGATTGGCAGATTTCCTGTATCTGTCACTCACGGATTACATGCAGCACACGTTTGCACCAGAAGACGAGGAGTCGCTGGACTTCTACAGCGCCATGGACGAGCGCCTCGGCCGCCTGCTCGCGCTGAAAGCCGTGTTGGGTCTGACAGCCGATCACGGCATGAACGCCAAGCAGACGGCCGACAGAAGTCCGCGTGTGCTCTACGTGGAGAGTCTGTTGCGTGAGCGATTCGGGCCTGGTGCACGGGTGATCTGCCCAATCACCGATCCGTACGTGGCGCACCACGGCGCACTGGGCTCGTTTGTGACCGTGCACCTGCCCGATCATCTTCCGGCTGCCGTTGTCAGCCGATTCCTCCTCGATTGCGACGGCATCACCGAGGTCTACGAGCGCGACCTGGCGGTGCGAAAGCTCGAGCTGCCGCCGGATCGGATCGGTGATCTCTGTGTGTTGTCCGGTCGCGATGTCGTGCTGGGCCGAACTGCGGCAGATCATGACCTGAGCCTGCTTCGTGGCGGGCTGCGTTCGCACGGAGGGCGATACGAGGAGATGGTGCCGATGATCGTCTCGCGACCACTCACCCCGCGCTATGAGGCGCTCGTGGCTGGCGACCCGCGGAACTTCGACATCTTCGATCTCACCTGCAACGGGGGAACGGTGTGAGCGCAGCGGTATCGTTGCCGACGGGGGTCGAGTATCCTGCCTGGATCGCCGGCGAAGCCGTATCCTCGAGCGAGCGGATGGAGGTGCGCCATCCCTACGACGGCACCCTGGTGGGGAGCGCCGCCATGGTCGACGCGGCCGGAGTCGAGCGCGCGGTGCGGCAAGCACTCGCCGGCGGCCATCCGCTCGGCCGCCATCAGCGCTTCGAGATTCTCGACAAGGCGCGCATCGCGCTCGAGACGCGGGCGGAGCAATTCGCGTCCTTGATCTGTGCCGAATCGGGGCTCTGCGTGCGGGAGACGCGGTATGAGGTGGGCCGGGCGCTCGACGTGCTTCGGTTCGCTGCCATCGAATGCATGAAGGATGACGGCCAAATCTTCTCTGGCGACGTTTCGCCGCATGGGCAGAGCCGGAAGATCTTCACCACCCGCGAGCCGCTCCGGCTGGCGCTGGCCATCACGCCGTTCAACCACCCACTCAACCAAGTCGTCCACAAGGTCGCTCCAGCGATTGCCGCTGGAACGCCGTTGATTCTCAAGCCGTCCGAGAAGACGCCACTCACGGCGCTGCGGTTCGCCGAGCTCCTGTACGAAGCCGGACTGCCCGGCTGGATGCTGAGCGCATTCCTCTGCCCGGTGAAAGAGGTGCTCGAGCCGCTCATCGGCGATGAGAGGATCGAGGCGCTCACTTTTACAGGCAGCGTCGCGATTGGCAAGCGGATCGCGTCCATCGCTGGCTACAAGAAGCTGTGCCTGGAATTGGGCGGCAACTCGCCGCTCATCGTGCTGGAGGATGCCGACCTCGATCTCGCCGTCCGACTCGCGGCGGAAGGCGCGTACCGGAACTCTGGACAGCGTTGCACAGCAGTCAAGCGGCTCTTGATACAACGGCCGATCCTGGACCACTTCACGGAGCGGCTCGTCGAGAAGACGCGGGAGTACGTGTGCGGGAATCCAGCGCTTGGCGAGACGCGCGTGGGAACCGTGATAGACGAGGCCGCTGCCGCCCACCTCGAATCGGTCGTTCACCAGGCGGTGCGCCAGGGTGCGCGTGTGTTGCAAGGGGGCCGGCGCGACGGCGCCCTGTTGGAGCCGACGGTCATCGCGGACGTGCCGCGCGACGCAACCATGGTCGTGCAGGAGTCTTTCGGGCCGTTGGCGCCGATCCTCGCCGTGGAGGATGTCGACGATGCGATTCGATTGGCCAATGGCACCGCATACGGGCTGGCAGCCGGCGTTGTCACCACGCATCTGAGCCACGCGCTCCAGGTGATCCGCGGACTCCGCACCGGCACCGTCAACGTCAACCAGGTTCCCGGCTATCGCATCGAGAGCACGCCGTTCGGCGGCGTGAAGGATTCGGGCCTCGGCGTCAAGGAAGGGGTCATGGAAGCGCTGCGTTACATGACGTATGTGAAGACCTGGTCGCTGCCTTGGTGAGCCACCGAGATCAACGTTCTACGGGCACCTGTCCTGGGGCCACGGCGACAGGGCTCGCCGCCTCGTCGATGCGGGCGATCTTGAAGCCCGAGAAACCATACGCCGCCCCGATCAACGGGCTGATCAGATTGAAGAACGCGTACGGCGCGTATGCGAGCGTGGCAACACCGAGTGTCTGGGCCATGAAGGCACCGCACGTGTTCCAGGGGACGAGCGCTGAAGTAAGCGTGCCGGAGTCCTCGAGCGAGCGCGACAGGTTCTTCGGGTCGAGGCCGCGCCGTGCGAACTCGGCGCGAAACATCCGTCCCGGCAAGACGATCGCGATGTACTGATCGGAGGCGATCACGTTCATGCCGATAGAGGTGATGATGGTTGCGCTGATCAGGCTGCCGGTGCCGGTGACCAGGCCGAGAATTGCACGCGCAATGCGCTCGAGCATGCCCGTGACCTCCATCACCGCGCCGAACATCATCGCGGAGACGATCAGCCACACCGTGCCCAGCATGCTCGACATGCCGCCCCGTGACAACAGCTCGTCGAGCACGGCGTTGCCCGAGTCCAGCCGATAGCCATCGAAGAGCGCCACCCAGCTTCCCTTGATGAGGCCGGCCCACGGCGGCAGCCCCGGGGCAGCGGCGAAGGTCAACACGGCCTCTCGCTGGAAGAGCGCCGCAAAGACGCAGCCGACGAGAGCGCCGATGAGGATGGCCGGATAGGCTGGTATCCGGCGGATGATGAGACCGACCACGAGCACGGCAGGCAGCAGCAGATGGACGCCGATGTTGAATTGCTGGAGGAGCGCATTCTGAATCGCCGCGACAGAGGTCGTGTCGCTGGGGGCCACGACCGTGAGCCCAACGAACGTAAACAGCACGAGCGCGATCAGGATGCTCGGCGTGGTCGTCCAGAGCATGTAGCGAATATGGGTGAAGAGCTCCGTGCCGGCCATGGCCGGGGCGAGGTTCGTCGTGTCAGACAGCGGCGACATCTTGTCGCCGAAGTAGGCGCCGGAGATGACGGCGCCGGCCGCCAAGCCTGGGTTCAGCCCCTGCGCCGTCGCGACGCCAATGAGCGCCACACCGACGGTGCCCGCAGTCGTCCAGGAGCTGCCCGTCACTACTGACACAACCGCGCAAATCACGCAGGCGCTTGGCAGGAAGACGGCCGGCGTCAGCAATTGGAGGCCATAGTAGATCATCGTTGGCACGATGCCAGCGAGGATCCAGGTGCCAATCAGCGCCCCGACCACGAGCAGGATGAGCACCGCGCCGAGGGCGAGCGAGATGCCATGCACGATACCGCGTTCGATCGCGGTCCATGGATGTCCGAAGCGGATTCCGAACAGCGCGGCGATGCCAGCCGCCAGCATCAGCGCAATCTGGTTGGCTCCACTCGACGCCTCGTCGCCGAAGAGCGCCACGGCGCTGGCGAGCATGGCTATCAATAGGAGAACTGGAACGAACGACTCGAGGAGTGTAGGCTGGCGAGCCTGGCGTGTAGACATTGGCAAATCGACGGCCGCAGATAATAGCATGCGGGTCAAAGGCCCCTGGCGCAAGACCCGTGGCGGGCAAAGTGAGGCTGTTATGCGAACGAGGATGCTGGAAGGTCGGCGGGTCGGCCTGGCAGCGGTGCTTGCGTTGTGCGCCTATGCTGCAGGTTCCGCAGGAGGCTCGTCTGCCCGCGGCCAGCGAACGACAGCAGCGCTCCAGATGGCAACACCGGGTCCGGTGCGTGGTCGTCGTTCCTGTCGAACGAGGACGGAGAGATACTCGTCGTTGCCGCCGGCCAAACGTTCAGACACATCGCGACGAACTCGATGGGTGAGCTGCTGATGGCAACAGCGGCGCTCTCGGATGGAGTGATGTACGTCCGCTCGTCGGAGAGCCTTTTCGCGATTGGGCGATAGCCGTGAAATGATGGCGAACAAATGGATTACATTCGACTGCTTTGGGACGCTCGTGGACTGGCGGACGGGCTTTGCCACCATCCTGCGTCCACTGGCAGGCGAGCGCACGGACGCGCTGATCACTGCCTACCACGAGCTCGAGCGTCAGTTGGAGCAGGAGCGGCCCCACCGACTCTATCGTGATGTGCTCGAGACAGGGCTGGCTCGTGCGGCGGCGAGGATTGGATTGAGGCTGACAGGTGCGCAAGCGGAAGCGCTGTCGGCTGGCTGGGACAGGCAACCGGTGTTTGCTGATGTCGAGCCAGCACTGTCGAATTTGCGTGCAGCAGGCTGGAAGCTTGCGGTGCTGACGAACTGCGACGTCGACCTGTTCGACCTCACACAGGGCAGCTTTCAGCAACCATTCGATCTGGTCGTCACGGCCGAGCAGGTGAAAGACTACAAGCCGTCGCTGGCGCACTTCCTCTATTTCTGGCGCGCATCCGGCGTCAAGCGGCGCGACTGGGTACACGTGGCGTGCAGTTGGTATCACGATATCCAGCCATCACGCGAAATGGACGTCCGGCGGATCTGGGTGGATCGTGACCGAACGGGTGACGATCCCACGGCGGCGACGCTGCGACTCGAGGATGTTCGAGCCCTGCCAGAAGCTGTTGAAAGCGTGACCACCGCGAAGCCTTGATCAGGAATTTGGAATCGGGGATCAGGCCGATCCAGCCCGGTACTCTGTCGGTGACGCACTGCACCGGCGCTGCTGCCCTGTTCGCATTCTTGTCCAGCCAGGGCCGGCGTGAATGCAAGGAGCACAGCGGCGAGGGCGAGGTATAGTGGCGTCAGCTGCCGGAACAGCAGGCCGCCCCGGAATGGGCGACGCCTATCAGGAGAACCGAGTAATGAAGGCCGATGAGCTGCGATCGTTACAGGCTCCATTGAAGGAACGATATCGGGAGGACCCTGATGCCGCGTTGGTCACCTTGAGGGCACAAGGTCGGATCGGTGAAGGCGTTACCTGTCGTGTCGAGACAGGCAAAGCGCTGGTCGAAGCTGGCCTGCACCCAGCCACCGGCGGCACGGGCGCGATGGTCTGCTCTGGGGACATACTGCTCGAGGCCTTGGCAGCGTGCGCGGGCGTCACCATGAGCGCGGTCGCAACTGCCATTGGCGTAGAGATACGTTCCGGTATCGTCCGTGCCGAGGGCGACCTCGACTTCCGTGGTACCTTGGGCGTCTCCAAGGAGGTGCCCGTCGGATTCCAACGCGTGCGCCTTCACTTCCACCTCACGACCGATGCCTCGGATGAGCAATTGACAACGCTCGTTCGCCTGACCGAGCGGTACTGCGTGGTCTATCAAACGCTTCGCCAGCCGCCGGTCATCGAGGTATCGCGCCACGTTGTAACCGCGGAGACGGAGCGGTGATCAACGGAGGCAGCGGACGGCTGGCCACGGTCGGCAGGTTCACCGTGGTTCTCGCAATGGCAGCTGCACAGCCGGGGCGAAGCGCACAGGACCAGCCTCTGACCGTCGTAGAAGAGGTGTTCGAGGCGAGGGTGATTGAGGTCGTCGACGGCGACACCATCATCGTCAACGACGCGCGAGGGCCGCTGACCCTGCACCTCGATGGCATCGACGCCCCGGAGCTCGATCAGGAGCTCGGCCGCGAAGCCAGGACGTTCCTCGACGCATTGGCGGTGAGCAGGGTCGTGACCGTCCGTGTGAAGAGCCGCGCGCCTGCCGGCGCTGAAAGCATTGCATGGGTCGAGCTGAAGGGGTCGAGTCTCAGCCTGGCGTTGCTCGAGGAAGGTCTGGCTTGGTACTGCCGCCGGCACAGCGGGAATCGCGACCTACAACGCGCCGAGACGATGGCGCGCGTGAAGAAGAAGGGGCTCTGGCGCACACTGCATCCGATGCCTCCGTGGCAGCATCGGGGCGAGGCCAACTGCCGGCAGGACACTCAAGCTCTGAGATGAGCACGGCTGGGTGACGTCGATCACATTGAAGACTGTTGCTCGTCTGATTACGGGCCAATTACCGACGGCCGAACCGTTCCCCGAAGAAGTTTCCTGGCTTCCACGTCGGCGCTTGGGGATCGTTCGCGATGGCAACCGCGATGAGATAGTTTGCGTGTGTGAAGGTCTGGACGGCCGAGAGGTCCATCGGTAACGACAGGTCGTCGCTCGGCTGATGATAGTGGCTGGCCAAGAAGGCCCCGAGTATCTTCCCGCCATCCTTCTCGGGATCGCTCGACGTGAACCCCGGCATCAGATAGACGGCAGGCACACCCTGCTTGACGAGAGAGTATTGGTCGCTGCGGACGAACAGGTTCTCGTCGGGCAGCGGATCCGGCGAGAGCTTCAAGCCGGCGCTCTTCACCGCCTGCGCGACCACCGTGCCAAGCGATGAGTTCTCGGCCCCGAAGGCCACGACATCTGCCAGCGGCCACTGCAGCACGGGCATGTCGAGATTGACGTTGGCAACGAGCGCGTCGGGCGGAACCGTCGGGTTGCGCGCGAAGTAGTCGGAGCCGAGCAGTCCTTTCTCCTCCGCGGTGACGAATGTGATGAGCACCGATCGTCGGGGCCGCTCTGGCGCCTCCGCGATCGCGCGCGCGACCTCCAGCAGAATGGCAGATCCTGCAGCGTTGTCGTAGGCACCGTTGTAGATGGTGTCACCGCTCACGGCCGGGCCAATGCCCGCGTGATCGAGGTGCGCCGTGAGGACGACGTACGATTTCGCCAGCGCAGGGTCGCGTCCGGTCAGGACGCCGACGACGTTCGGGCTCGACTTCTTCTCGTGCGCGGTGGTGCCTTTGATGGTCACGGTGACAGGAAGCTCGAAGCTCTCGGGCTTGCCGGACTCGCCGGCGGCGTACACGTCGTCGAGCGGCGTGGGCGAGTGTGCGAACAGCTTCGTCGCACCGGTTGGACCGAGTAGGGCGCCGCCCTGCAACTCCGGATGCTGGTTGGCCGGCTGGCCCTGCGCATCGATCCAGGTCATCAGTGGTCCGCTCGCAATCTGTGCGGTGCGTTCCCACGAGAATCGCTTCAGGTCGGACGGAAGCGCCGCAATGAGTACGCCTACCGCACCACGATCCGCCGCGTTCTTGAGCTTTTGGTCCAAGGCCGAGTAGTGCGCTCGCGGCTCGCTGGGAAACTGTGCCGGCGCATTCCTCAGCAGCAGCACAATCTTGCCCCGCACGTCGATCCCGGCGTAGTCGTCGTACTTCAGCTCTGGAGCCGTGACGCCGAACCCGACGTACACGAGCGGCCCGGTGACGTCGAACGAGGGACGCACGTGACTGGGTGCGACAACGGCATCAATCGGCAGATCGAGCCCGACAGCTTGACCGCTCTTGGGTGCGAAGGTCAGCTCGCCCTTCGTGAGGCGACTCTCGAGCAGCGGAACGGATTGGAAGAACGTCCCGGAGGCCCCGGCTGGCTCATAGCCGTAGGTTTGCAGCACGGACGCCACGTACTTGGCAGCTACATCGTAACCGCGTGTTCCGGCCTCGCGACCTTCGAGCAGATCGTTTGCGAGGAACTCCATGTGCGCACGTACTCGTGACGCTCCTCCGCTCTCAGCTCGGGGTGGCGCGATCGCTCGTCCGCTGCCCAGCGATGGCAGCGCGACGCCCGCGATCGCGAGTATCAATATGCTTCGCCACTTGAGTTGCACCTGCTCCTCCAGCAAGATGAGTCCCGATTCGTTCGCCGGTTCTCGACGAGCTGTCCGGAGTGTAAATCACAATGGTCTCAGCTCTGACGAGTAGGAACGAAGCGCACGCGGAAGAGGCGCGGCCAGAGCTTGCCGGTAATCAAGAACGTCTTGGTGGAGCCGTCGTACGCGATGCCGTTCAAGACATCCGTGCTGCGCCGCGCGTCGGGGGAAAGCAGTCCGGAAGCATCGATCTGCTCCGTTACGCGGCCCGTAGATCCTTCGATCCTCACGATCGTCTCGCTGTTCCACACGTTGGCGTACACGCTGTCTCCTACACACTCGAGCTCGTTGATGTTGACCAGCGGCGACTCGTCCCGTGTCACGCTGAGCTCGCGTTGCACGGCAAACGATTCTGGATCGCGATAGGTGAGCCGATCGCTGCCGTTGCTCATCACGAGAGAGCTGCCGTCGTAGCAGAGCCCCCACCCTTCTCCCGAGTAAGTCAGCTCACCCTGGCGCTCGAAGGTGTCCAGCTCATACTCGAAGGCTCGCCCGCTCGTGTAGGTGAGCTGAACGAGACGCTGGCCGACGAGCGCCAGCCCCTCAGCGAACTCCGGTGCCGGGATATCGAGACGCCGGAGCACGCGACCGGTTTCGAGCTCGACCTCTCGGAGACTCGACTGCCCGGAAAGGCCGGTGCTCTCGTACAGGACGCCGTCTTCCAACAGAAGGCCTTGCGTGAAGGCCGCCGGGTCGTGCGGATAACTCTCGACCACGTCGACGCGAAGGCGTGCCGCCGACCGAGCTCCGGTCGAGGTCGTCGCCCGAGGGGGCTCGGAGGCAGAGGAGGGGCTGTCGGACCAGGCGGGTCGCAGCAGAAGCGCGGCCAGAGCGAGGAACGGCGCCAGGATGGCGACACTCCAGAGGAGGCGTCGCCGGGGCCGGCGGGCCTGATCATTGGCCGACCGGGGTCGGACGCGTGCCTTTCGGTGGGATGTCGTTCTCCGTGCGGCCATCGTCGGTAGCGTATCCCGTTTCCGACCTGTGCGTCACTCGGCGCGAAGTGCTCGCACGGGGTCGATCCGCGCCGCGCGGCGCGCGGGGAGGACGCAAGCAGTAAGCGCCACGGAGAGCAGGATGAGCGCGACGATCATGAAGGTGGCCGGATCCGTGGGTGTCACTCCGTAGAGCTGGCTAACCAGGAGGCGAGTCGCCAGCAAGGCGAGCAAGACGCCAGCGGAGATGCCGAGCGCGACGAGCCACATCCCGCGTCCGATCACCAGACGCAGGACGTCTGCTGCCGCGGCGCCGAGCGCCATTCGTACGCCGATCTCACCGGTCCGCTGGGAGACCGCGTACGACAGCAAGCCATAGAGTCCGACACTGGCCAGGACCAGGGCGAGTATGCCAAATAAGCTGGTCAACGTGGCGGTCGTTTGTTCCTGGTGCAGCGAAGCCTCGATCTGGTCGGAGAGCGACGTCACGTTATAGACGGGCAACCTCGGGTCGACGGAAGCGATCGCACGTCGCACGCTGGCGACTAGCTCAGTTGCCTCGGCCGCGGTTCGTATTTGGAAGGTCGTCTCCCGCCAGGCCCCAGGATCCTGGAGGTACGGTCGATAATACGCGCGCGGCACTGGCTCGCGCATGCTGTGATACTTGATGTCTCTGGCAACGCCGACGATCTCAATCGTGTTGCTCCCCTCGACGCTGCCACCGAAGCGGTGCCCGATTGGATTCTGATCGCCGAAGTAGTACCGAGCGAACGTCTCGTTGACCACGGCAACGCGGGGCGCGCGGGCGTCATCTGTGGGCTGGAACCCGCGCCCACGCAGAATCGGTATCTCCAACGTCTTGAAATAGTCAGCACTCACCTCGCTGAAAACCGGCGCATTCAGCTCGAGACCCTTGCTGCCGTTGACGAGGTCATGCTCGCCTTGGAGCGGTGCGCGACCCTCGATGTACACGCTGCCCGATGTACCACCCCCGCTCACCAGGCCCTGGCGGCCCAGACTGACGGAAGCGATGCCGGGCAGTTGCCGCAGTCGACGAAGGAGCTCCTCATAGATCGCTGGAATGCGCTCTCTGTCGTAGCCCACGAGTCGAGGATCGGTTGAAACGAGCACGATACGGTCGCGCGCAAACCCAGTGTCCACACGGCCGAGCTCCTGAAAGGTGCGGAGGAACAGGCCGGCGACGACGAGCAGCGTCATCGACAAGGCTACTTGTGCCACGACAAGTGTGTTGCCCCATCGAAGGAGCCCTGTTCCTCCACCCCGGCCCGGGTGGCGTTTCATCAACGCTGTAAGATCGCTAGACGAGGCCTGCAGCGCTGGGACCAGGCCAAAGAGGAGCGCCGACGCAACCGACACAGCACCGGCGAACATGATGAGGTGAGCGTCGAGACGAACATCGAGCTGGAGGGGCCTATTCCCGCTTGCCGTCAGCGCTTCGAGAAACGTCAAGCTCCAGCTCGCCAGGCACACACCGAATAGTCCGCCGGCGAGCGCCAGAAAGAGACTCTCGGTCAGCAGTTGCCGTACAACACGCTGACGCGTCGCACCCTGCGCGAGCCGGAGCGCGAGCTCTGGTGCACGCGCTGAAGCGCGAGCGAGCAACAGGCCGGCGACGTTCCCACAGGCGACCAAGAGCACGAGCGCCACGACGGCCATCAGCATGCCAAGCGGCGTCGACAGCTCCGACCTGAGCCTGGTGATCCCGTGGCTGGCCGAGGATAGCTCGACGCGTCGATCCATCAGTCTGGCGCGCTGCTCCGGCGCGACCGGTGACGTGTTCTCGGTAGCAACTGCCCGCTGCAACAGGTTGGTGAG
The DNA here is from genome assembly GCA_009377605.1 of Luteitalea sp. Classification (NCBI taxonomy): domain Bacteria; kingdom Pseudomonadati; phylum Acidobacteriota; class Vicinamibacteria; order Vicinamibacterales; family Vicinamibacteraceae; genus Luteitalea; species Luteitalea sp. The sequence goes on along the minus strand of WHTT01000003.1, from coordinate 84,282 downwards.
CTCCGCGGCCGCACGCTGCGTGCTCACGCCTGATTGAAGGCGGGCGAGAATGGACGGCAACGGGCCGTCTCCCGAATTACCCTCGCGACCGAACGGCATCGCTCCACGCGTGGCCCAGGGCACGAAGAGGTCAGGGCGGGCACCCAGGATCACGCCGGAGAATCCGGGCGGCATCACACCTACGATCGTGAAGGTTGTGGCATTGATCACGACCGCTCGCCCAACGACCGCCGGATCCCGTGCGAATCGTCGGCGCCAGTAGGCCTCGCTGATCACAGCCACCGGGCTCGCACCGGTAACGAGGTCATCGTCTCGAGTCAGTGTTCTGCCGAGCCACGCGCCGACCGCGAGTGTTTCGAAGAACGTGCCGGATACCTGCTGCGCCTCGACGCGCTCGGACACCCCGTGAACCGTGACGCTGACCGGCACGCTGTTCGAAAAGAAGCAGATGTCCTGAAGCAAGGCGCTGTTGTCGCGCAGGTGGTCGTACTGCGGACGTGTGATATTGCTGTTCGGCTTGATCGTCTGGCCGCCGCTTCGGCGAACCAAGACCAGCTCTTCGGGAGATCCCACGGGCAACGTGCGGAGCCACACAGCGTCGATCAGGCTGAAGACCGCACTATTGGCGCCAATGCCAAGGCCAAGCGACAGCACAGCGGTGACGACGAAGCCTGGGCTCCGGCGCATCATGCGCAACGCGTACGACGCATCTCGCCGCAGGTCGTCCAGGTGCTCACGTCGCACGGCGCGTCCGATGTCCAGCAAGGTTCTCGCCCACAGCCGCACGAGAGCGGTCCGGCCCCCGCGACGTCGCGCATCCGTACGCTGCTCGTCGAACACCTCTTCCATCTCCGTGGCAAAGTCGGACCGGAAGTCGGTGGGAAGCAGCCGCAGGAGCCACCGAAACAAGCGCATGATCGGATCCAGCGCAGCTCAGGCCTTACCCCGCGCGAGCCGTAGCCCTCTCGTCGCTCGAGCCATGGCACTCGCCTGCTCCAGGCGCGCCGTTTCGGCCAGTGCCACGTCGCGGCCAAACGCGGTCAGGCGGTAGTACCTGCGACGCTGGTCGTCCATGCTGGCCGCGGGTCGCGTGCGCGCCTCGGCAATCAAGTCGTCCGCCAGCAGTCGCTTGATGATTCCGTAGAGGGTTCCAGTGCTGAGCAGCACCCGGCCCTCAGTACGCTGCTCGACGTCTCGGAGGATGGCGTAGCCGTGCTTGTCGCCAGCCGCGAGCGCCACCAGGACGTGGAAGAGCGCCGGCGTGAGCGGTAGGAATGCTTCCGGATCTTGCTTGTGAGCCATTAGTGTGCACTCTTCTTTCACACTCTATCGTATCACGATACGTCGTAAGACGACTTAGTGTCAAGCGCTCCTGGTGTCACAAGGCACAGGATCACGGCTGGATCGGCTACAAACGACGACCCTCCAGTGGGGGGCAGCCGCCTTCGCCAAGGCTACGGCGGTCTGCCGTAGCGCGAAGGCAGAAGCCCGCCCTCCCCCAACGACCAACCAGACAATTAGCGAAAGAGGCTGAGCTGAGATCCTTCCGGGCGGCGGAAGGCGGCCGTGGAAAGCAGTCGGCGCCGCTGGTTGAGCCCAACACGACGGCAGGCCGCGGCGAACAGCGCGTTGACGCTGGAGGCGTATGGCCCGGTGCCGCGCATGCGCGAGCCGAACTGCGGATCGTTCAGTTGACCGCCGCGCAGCTCACGCACCCGGCTGAGGACCTTGTCTTTGCGATCGGGGAGATGGGCCTCCAACCAGCGCTCGAACAGCTCCTTGACGGCATACGGGAGGCGCAGCATGACGTGGCCAGCCGCCGTCGCACCTGCGCGTGCCGCCGCGGTGAGGATGGCGGGAATCTCGTGGTCGTTGACCGCGGGAATGATTGGGGCCACCATGACGCCCACCGGCACGCCGGCACGGGCGAGCGCCTCGATTGCCGCGAGCCGTCGCGCAGGCGTGGAGGCGCGAGGCTCCAGCTTGCCTTGGAGCGCCGCATCGAGCGTGGTGACCGAGACAAAGACGAGCGCGGCGTCGTACCGTGCGAGCTCGGCGAGATAGTCCACGTCTCGAGTAACCAGGTAGTTCTTGGTCACCACGGCCACCGGATTTCGAAAGTCGGCGAGCACCTCGACACAGCGGCGTGTGATCTGGAGTCGTCGCTCGATCGGCTGGTAAGGATCTGTGACGCCCGACAGCGCAATCGGTTGCGGCTTCCAGCGCGGCGATGCGAGCTCATGGCGCAGGAGCTCCGGCGCGTTCTCCTTGACGAGGATCTTCGTCTCGAAATCCAAGCCGGATGAAAAGCCTAGCTGCTCGTGAGAGGGACGAGCATAACAGTAGGCGCAACCGTGCTCGCAACCGCGATATGGGTTGATGCTGGCCTCGAAGCCAACATCCGGACTGTCGTTTCTCGCAATGATCGTCCTGGAAGAGTCGCGGAGGAGCTCTGTTCGAGGGAGGCGCTCCTCGTCTTGTTCGTCGGACGGCTCCAGATCCTCCACGTAGGCCAGGCGCTCGTACCTGTTCGGCGGGTTGACGGCCGTGCCCCGCCCGCGAATCGCCCGCCGCTCGTCAGGCATAATGCCTAGTATAGGCGAAACATTAGCGAAAGCCTAGGACTGCGACCCGCCTCGGCCAGGTAACGGCCGCCTCGGCGAGGCGGCCGTACCCAGAACACTTGAGAACCCGAAACTTGACGCAGACCGATCTGGTTCTCTCTTCCTAACCATCTCTGTCGTCGGCGCGTCCGTTCAGAGTGATGGTAGAATCTCTACCCTCGGACAACGCGACATGAGCTGGTGGCACTCGATCGTGAAATGGGGAGCAGGCGTCCGGCAACACGCTCGCGAGGAAGATCTGAATCGCGAGCTCCGCGCTCACCTGGACCTGGAAGCGGAAGAACAACGCGAGTCCGGTCTTACCGAGCTGGACGCCGCCTATGCCGCTCGGCGAGCGCTCGGCAACGTGCCCCTGATCAAGGAGGATACGCGCGCGACTTGGAGCTGGATGTTGCTCGAGCGCCTGGTGAGCGATGTCAGGCACGCCGGCCGCCAGCTTCGCCAGCATCCCGGCTTCACTGCCGTCGCGGTGTTGACGATAGCGCTGGGCATCGGCGCGAATACGGCGGTCTTCAGCCTCATCAACGCGACGCTGCTTTACCAGCCGCCATATCACGAGCCGTCTCGGCTGGTGGATCTGTGGCAGAACCTGCCGGAAGCTGGGATGGTGCGTCTCGGCGTTTCCCCAGCCGAGTACCGCGACTACCGCGATCGCAACCGGGCGTTCGCCTCGACAGCAGCCTACGAAACAGTGGCGCTCGATGCCACCGATGGGCGCGAAGCGCAGCGAATCAAAGGCGTCAGGATCAGGCCGGAGACGATTCTGGAACCGCTCGCCGCCGAAGGAGCTGCTCGCGCGCGACCGGTGTTGCTGACCTTCGCGGCCGCTGTCGCGTTCGTGCTGTTGATTGCGTGTAGCAACGTCGCCAACTTGTTGTTGGGACGGGCGGCTGCCCGCCGGCGCGAGATCGCGCTGCGCAGCGCCCTGGGAGCGAGCGCCGGACGGTTGATTCGCCAGCTCCTGACCGAGAGCCTCCTACTGGCCGGTACCGGCGGCGTCCTCGGGTGCCTGCTCGCGCACCTCATCACGAGCGTGGCCACGCGTGTCGGACCGGAGCAGGCGCCGGGACTCCAAAGCGCCGCTATCGACCTCCGGGTGCTGGGCTTCACCGTAGCCGTCTCTTTGATGACCGGCCTCGTCTGCGGGCTCGCGCCGGCCATTCACTCGTCGCGGCCGAACATCGGCGAGACTCTCAAGAGTGCCAGCCGCCAAGGCGGCGATCTCGGCCGGAGCGCTCAGCGCGCCCGTGCCGCCCTCGTGATCTTCGAGACCGCGAGTGCCGTGGTGCTGCTGGTATGCGCTGCTTTGCTGATCCGCAGTTTTGTCGAGGTCCTTCAGGTGTCGCCGGGCTTCAATCCTGAGGGCGTCCTGGTAGCGCGGACGTCGTTCAATCGCGAGCGCTATCCCGACTCCCCGAGGCGAAGGCTGGTCGAGCGAGCAATCGCAGAGCGCCTACGCTCCCTCCCAGGTGTGACGGAGGTGGCCATCACGACGCACTTGCCGCTCGCCGATGACCGCTCCATTGGCTTTGCGCTCGAAGGCAGCGATCCACACGATTTCTACTGGGCCAACAACACCCTTGTGAGCGGCAATTACTTCAGCGCGATGGGGATCCGGCTCGTCCGCGGGCGAACCTTCACGGACGCCGATTCCCCCGAAGCTCCTATGGTCGCCGTCGTGAACCAAACGATGGCGCACACCTTCTGGCCGGGAGACGACCCGATTGGCAAGCGCATTCTGTGGGCTGGCCGCACGCTGACGATTGTCGGCATCGCCGGCGACGTGCGGCTGCAAGGCCTGGATGGAGCCGTCACACCGACTGTCTACAACTCCGTGTACCAGATCGAAAGTGGCGCGACGAGGAATGCTGTCTTCGTGGTTCGGGCAGCGACTGATGTGACCAGGCTGGGACCCGACGTGCGAAAGATCATTTCCTCGGTGGATCCTGGGCTGCCGGTGTTCGACGTACGGCGCCTCGACGAGATCGTCGCGGCTTCGCTTGCAGCGCGACGCTTCACCATGCTGCTGCTGGCATCGTTTGCCGCCCTGGCGCTCACGCTTGCCGTGATTGGGTTGTACGCCGTGCTGTCGTACCTGGTCGCTCAGCGCACATCAGAGCTCGGCGTCCGCCTGGCACTAGGTGCGTCGCCCCGGCGGATCGTCTGCCACGTGGTCAGCCAGGGGATGCGGCTCGCGGCAGCGGGAGCGCTCGTCGGTCTGTTGGCCGGGACGCTCGCCGCCACCACCGTCTCGAGTCTGCTCTTCGGTGTTCGTGCGCTCGATCCAACCGCGTTTCTCGTCGCCCCGGCCGTGCTGCTGCTGGTCGCGTTGGCCGCAAGCTACGTTCCGGCACGGCGTGCTGCCACTGTCGATCCGCTCGTCGCTCTGCGCTCCGAGTAATAAGAATCCCTTCTCTATGGTCTCCGCCTCCGCACGCTTCGCGTGCTTCGGCGAGACAGCCTTCGCGGGCTTGCCTAGCCGAAGCCGCCCGAAAGGGCGGCGAAGGCTGGCTCAGCGCGAGCAGATTGGCGAGCAGGCGGTACGCACCAGGAACACCGTAAGGCAGCTGGCGATGAAACGCGTAGGCGAAGTAAGTGTAGTGACCGCGACCGTGCCTGGCCCAGACCCAGCCGCCGCGCTGTGGGTCCTGGCCTTGGTCGTGTGCGGCAATCATCGGCGTGTACGCCGGATCCCACGTCGTGAAGAACTTCGACCCACGCTGCTCGACCCAGCCGTCGAAGTCATCGTTCGTGATCCGATTGGGCCAGGTGAACACCTGATGATCCGCCGCAAGGATCTCGACCGGCGAATCCTCTTCTGACACCTCTTCGGCTTCGCGTGGGAGCGCGGCTGGAAACGGCGCCCATTTCTCCGGCACGAATTCCTGCGTGTTGTAGAGCACGATGAGGTTGCCACCTTCGCGGACATAGTCGAGCAGACGCTGGTTGTGCGTGCGGAGGTCTTCGCGCACCGCGTAGGCACGCGTGCCGGTCATGATGGCGTCAAAGCGGCTCAAGTCGCCGGTGGAGAGCTCCTCGGCGTCGAGGAGCGTCACGCGAGCGCCCAGCTGGGCGATGGCGGCGGGCACCTGATCACCGACCCCCATCACATAGCCCACGCTCAAGCCAGGCGCGACGTCGACATCTACGCCGCGCACATGGCTCGTGGCGGGACGATAGAGATAGCGCGTCTCGAGGTCTCGCTGTGCGACGGTCTCGTAGCCGTCGCGATACTCTCCACCGTTGGTGCGCGCAACGGCCTGCACCTCGTACTCCCGGTCGTCGATCGAATCGGCGAATACCGTGAAGCGGTAGACAGCACGCTCTCCGGCGCTCGAGAAAGCAAAAGGCATCGCCGAGGGTCTGGACGACCAGCCCGCGGGCAGGATGAGCGAGAGCTCCCCAGCGGACCGGCCTTCGACGTTGTTGAGCAGCTCCACCTGCAGCGGGATCTCCTTCTTCGGAGCGGCGACCGGGATGATGGCATTTGTAGGTGATACCGTGAGGGCCAGAGGCGGAACGACCTGCAGCTCGCGCAGCTCGTCACCGTACGGGAGGTTCGCTTCTCGCCGACGAACGACGTCGTGTGCCTCAACGGCGACGCCGTTCACCGTGTAGCGCGCAAGGGCGATGGCCGCAGGCGCTCCGGCCGGCCGACCGAACTGCTCCCGCTCCGAAATGGTGTAACGCGATTCTGCAATAGATTCGCGGCTGAAGTATGGCCGGCTCGTGATAGCCGCATCATCTGACAGCCTCACGGAGAGGCCCTGTGATGCCGTCTCGTTCATTCCCAGCGAGCCAAGCTTCGCCGGTCCGTTCGTCACGTTCCAGCCCGGCGCAGTGGTCAACGTGATCTCGGTCGGTGAAATCGATAGACGTCCGCGGTTGGTGAGCGTCGTAAGCACGTCGAAGCGCTGCCCTGGAACGACAGGAGGCATCGTGGGCTGCGGTGTGAATGGAGCCGACGAAGCGGTCGACTCGGGGATGCCAGCCGGCTGCGCCATCGCCGTGAAGTCGAGACCGAGCGCGGCGTTGATGGCCTGCATGAATTGCGCTTCCTTGATCTCCAGGATGAACCGCGCGTCTGGCTCGGCCGCCGCGGCTCGCAGCGCTGCGCGAGTAGCCTGTAGACCTTCGACCAGCGCTGGAACACTCGCCGACGGATCGGTCGGAGAAAACGTCTTCATGGCCTTCTCGACCGCCGCGTCGATTGTCGCGAGGGCCGTCTCCACTCCCTCCGGCGCGGTTTTCCGAAACAGGCCGAAGAGCCCAGCCAGAGTCGTGTCGATGCCATCGAAGAGATCTCCTTCTTGGTCCGAAGCTGGTACCTTGCTGTCAATTCTTCGGTAGTAGCTATAGGAGGCACCCACCACGCGGCGGAATCGACCGCTGACCTGTGACCGTTGGAAGCTCAGTCCAAGACGGCCGAAATTGGCGTACGAATCTCCCAGCCAGGGGCTGTACTCGCCCGTATTCAGGCGAACGCTCCAGTTCTCGCCCTCCTGCACGCCGCCTACATACAGCTTCAGCGCTGGCCATGGACGTAGCCCCTCCGCTACCTGTTCGGGAAACGCCGTCGGATCCGCTGCGGCTTCGTAGGCTTCCCGCGTGAGCAAGCCGGCGGCCTGGTGGTTTCCGTGGCCGTCACGGTCGTTGCCCTGGAAGCGAGAGACGATGACGAGCGGCCGATTCATGCGGATGACGCGCACCATATCGCGAAGGACGTGCTCGCGGCCCCACTTCTCGAGCGCCTCGTCTAGACGCTTCGAGAACCCATAGTCGACGACGGTCGTGAAGTACTGATCGTCAACGCCGTAGTACCGGCCTGCAACGAGCAGCTCCTCGGTGCGAATCAAGCCCAAGGCATCGAACAATTCTGGACCGATTGCGTTGTCGCCCCCCTCGCCGCGGTTCAGCGTCAGCAGGCCCACACGCACGCCTTGCTTCCGGCCCAGCATGGCCAAGAGACCGCCATGCTCATCGTCCGGATGCGCCGTGGTGTGCAGGACGCTCGCCGTCGTCGTGAGCTTCAGGAGCTGCTGCCACGCTCCGGCGGCACCGGCGTCCTCAAGCAACGCGGTCGAGTGGAGGCCAGTGCCGAGCAGCCAGGCCCCCAGCAGCGTGGGCAGCGCGATCGAAACGAAGCGTGCTCTCACCATTAATCTTGACGTGTCAAGCGCGCGCATCTTGGGAAACGTCATTCATTTGTTGCCCAACCCTTTGAACCCTTGTGAGCGCGAAGCTTGACGCGTTTGAGTCAAGTTTCGGGGCTCCGAGACGATGATACATCGTCGTTATTGCAACGTGTCTCCAACCGTCGCGTCGCTCCCGTTGCGTTGTCGCCCACCGCGCTGATAACCCGCCACGCAGCTCCAACGGGTCACGCGCGGTTCGTTCGCCCGGCAGCCGACACCGTCGTGGCCGGTGTGGTATCGGTCCGACCTCCGTGTCGTGATCATCTCAAAGGGAGCGTCAGCAGATGTTCGGCGATTTGCCGCATTCTCAAGGACTTTCGGTAATCAGCGCACTAACGGCCGCGCTCTGGATCGCCCCTTGCTGTTGGATGGGGCATGATTCATCGTGCTTTTTCACTCTGTGCTTCTGGCAGATGGACAGCAAGGTCGACCCGCACGTCGCATGCGCGTCGCGGCCGCCCCGTTCTCCTTTTGCTTCCACTGTTACTGGCTGTCAACTGTGCGATGCCCGTTCGCCGCAAGAGCGAACCTCCCATGGTACCGTTGCGGCCGGTGTCCCGTGAAGTCGCCGATTCCTGCACGACACAGTTGCCGCCCAATGTCGTGGTGCCTCCATTCTTGCAGCCGCACGTCGAAGAGGCGTTGCGCAGCTCGCCCACCCTTCGCGCGCAGTGCCACAATCTGGCCCGTACGCCGTCGGTCTTCGTTCGTTTTCTCGCTGGTGGCTTGCGTGGCGATCGGCTATACGCCGCTCGCGCGGAGATTCGGAAGTACGAGGCTGGCGCGATGATCGCCAACGTCGTCTTCTACCTTCCTGGGAACGTGGTCGAGGTCGTGGCTCACGAGCTGGAACACGTGCTGGAGCAGGTGGAGGGGCTCGAGCTACGCCACTTGGCCGAAGTCCGCGGAAGTGGGGTGCTGCGGGTGGGTCGAGACAACTACGAAACGGACCGCGCCTTCGACGTGGGACGCCGCGTGAGCGCAGAAGTCAAAGCCAGCCGGTTGCAGCAACGAACGGCGGAACGCCAGGCAGATTCGGTGGCGGCACACGCTACGGTGCCGTGACCACCCGTCACTTGTTCGCCAGTGGAACCGAACGCCCCGCTTAGGGCCTGTCAGGGAATAAGTGTGCCGTTCTGGGTGTCGAGGCGCCCGTCTGGCAAGGCGCGAGGAGTACGCATACCGGGAGTATGTAAGCGACGAGCAACGCTGCCAGACGGGATGCATCGGCAGCCAGAATGGTGCACTTATTCCCTGACAGGTCCTTACTTGCGCAGTGCTGGTAACGGCTCTCCCTTCGGCACGAATTTCAGCGCGACGCCGTTGTTGCACCACCGCTGTCCTGTCGGCGGCGGGCCATCGTCGAACACGTGTCCCTGGTGACCACCGCAGCGCGTGCAGTGATATTCGGTACGTCTGAAGATCAGCTTGTAGTCGCTCTTGGTCTCGACGCTGCCGTCTATCGGCCTGACGAAGCTGGGCCAACCCGTGCGACTATCGAACTTGGTGTCAGATTCGAAGAGGGGGAGAAAGCAGGCGGCACAGACGAAGGTCCCTTCACGCTTCTCGTTGTCCAGCGGGCTCGAGAACGAGCGCTCGGTCCCTTCCTCGAACAGCACCCGGTACGCGCCTTCGGGAAGGAGCTTTCGCCACTCCGCCTTCGACTTGGTCAACATGGCCTTCGTCTCCTGCGTGCCTCCGGACGAGCCGCTCAAGCGGGACCAGCCTCCGCCCGCGAGGGCGGCGCCCAGGGTTCCAGCCGATACCGTAAGGAAATGGCGGCGCCGCATAACTCACCTCTCTAGCAAGGCTGGGACATCTATAGTCTTACCATGATATGACGCCGAAGGCCGGGGATGGGTGTCAGGCTGCCCAAGAGGAGTAGGCGAAAATTCTCGCAGGTTCCGGATTCCTGATTCTGTGACACCTTTTGGCCGGGACCGCGTCTTAAGATGTAGACTCATCGTTTCGAGCCCAGCGCCTCGGACTTCGCCTGGACCAACTCAAGGAGTCCCCTGATGGCACGCGCGCTACTGTCAGTTGCCGGTGTCCTCCTGCTCGCTTCGGTTGTGGCGTCCGGCGCCTCGAGCCCTTCGATGGTCGAGAGGTCGGCGATCGGCCAGCCAGACAAGGCGCCCCCCGCTGAGAAAGGGCTGGCGAAGGCGATCTTCGCCGGAGGGTGCTTCTGGTGCATGGAGCAGCCCTACGACGAGATCGACGGCGTCGTGTCGACGACTTCTGGCTACACCGGCGGCCGCACCCGGAACCCTACCTACGAGGATGTCTCGGCAGGCGGAACGGGGCACGCGGAGGCCGTGGAAATCGTCTACGACCCGGCGAAGATCAGCTACGAGCAGCTGCTCGACGTCTTCTGGCGCAATGTCGACCCCCTCGACAATGGCGGACAGTTTTGCGATCGCGGCTCTGAGTACCGTACCGCGATCTTCGTGCACAATGCCGAGCAGCGGGCAGCGGCAGAGAAATCCAAGGCGGCGCTACAATCCTCGGGCCGTCTCCAAGGCAAGATCGTGACCGAGATCGTCGACCAAGGGGCGTTCTATCGCGCAGAGGACTATCACCAGGACTACTACCAGACGAATCCCCTACGTTACAAATACTATCGGTTCAGTTGCGGCCGCGACAGGCGATTGAAGGCGTTGTGGGGCGAAGCAGCGACGCACTGATCAAGACCAGTAGGGCGCGTTCGCCGACTCGTCCGCCGTAGCGCGGAGCGCGAAGGCGTGAACGCGCCGTCAGGACGCCTCGGTGAGATAACGGCCGCCTCGGCGAGGCGGCCCTACCTTACGTGGTTACTCGCTCAGGTCCGGCGGTGAGGTGAAGATTCCTGGACCGGGGGTGAGCACGTTGTTGGGATCGAACTGCCGCTTCGCTTTCACGAATCGCGACCAGACCTCTGGACCGTAGTGCTCTTGCCACTCGGATTGCTCCCGCACGAGGCCGTACGGCGCGTATCGCTTTCCGCCAGCAGCTCGCATCTCGTCGATTAGCTCTGCGCCTGAGGTCAGCAACTCCTCGAACAGGCGCGGCTCGTCGACCGGCGCGCTGCGAAACAACCAAGCGGAGACCGCCAGACGCTCGCTCGGCATCTTGAACAGCGGTCGCGTGAAGCGCGCCGTGTCCATGACAGATGATGCGAACACCCAGGTGTCGCCAACAGTCGCTGCACCGTTCAGTACGTGCTCTTGGATGAACGATTGGCCGCGGGACCAGGGCAACCAGGTAACAACCGACGGGTTACGCCGGGACACCCGCATCTCGTCTCGCTCCGGCTGCTCGGTTGGTATCGGGACGAACGACTTCGTCGTCAGATACTTCCAGTAAGGCAGGTGCACGGTGGCCTCGCGACTCGTGAAGCGGAGGCCATCTTGTCGCTTCGTCAGCTCGGCATCGCTGGAGGCCGAGAAGCTTCCCACTTCGATCCGCGGCCTCCAGCGGCCCGCCGAATCCTTGATGAACCTCCCTTCGAGGTGCTCGAAACGGCCGTCTTCGACCAGGCGCTGCTGATCGGCATAAAAGCGATCGAGATCGTCGTAGAGGAGGTTCTGGCGCACCACTTGGTCAGGGGCTGGGATGAGCCCAATCCGCGCTCTGACGATCAGGCCGCATTGGCCCAGACCGGCGAGCACCATCTCGAAGAGCTCAGGCTCACGGTCGGCAGAACAGGTCGTGAGCCGTCCCTCTCCGCTCACCACGTCGAGCTCGGTCACCATATCCACGAGGCCGCCGAAACGATGGCTGGTGTGTCCCCACGTGCCCACGCTGACACCACCGCCGACCGAGAGCGACATCGTGTCTGGCATCACACCGGGTGTGAGACCTTTCTCGAGCGTCGCGCGAGTCACCGCCTCCCAGGTTGCACCGGCTTGCGCATCGACGAAATCCTCACCAATCTTCACAACACCACCGAGCGTGCTCGAATCGACGACGATCCCGGCTTCGGCTTGCGACTGGCCATACACCGAGTGGCCCTGACCGCGCATGGCGATATGAAGACCGTGCTGGTTCGCGTAACGAACCATCGCGACGACATCCTCGACCGAGGTAGGCTGCAGGACAGCGCGAGGTTTGCGATGAACGATGTTGCCGTTGTCGAGCGTCACGGCATCGAGCGCTGCCTCGTCGAACGACAGCTTGCCCGCGAGCCGTGGCAACCGCTCGAGCGGGCGCGCGGCGGATCCATTCATAACCCATGAGCGCCTGTCCGGATCGAAGCCCACGACGAGCGCACTCGGCGCCGCAAGGGCCCGCGTCAAAAAGGCGCGGCGAGGCAGGCGGCCGGACATCGAGTCCTCCATGTCTTCCAATACTATTCAACTTTTGTGACGTTTACCGCACGGGCGGGTGTCGCGGACGCCTCGGCGAGATGACGGCCGCCTCGGCGAGGCGGCCCTACCTAGAGCTGCTCGATCTCATCGATTTCGGCGGCGCTCAGCCTGAACGTCGCCGCGCCGATGACGCCGTCCACTTGCTCCGGGCTGCGCGCGCCCACGATTGCCGCGGTCACGGCGGGGTGACGGAGCGTCCAGGCGATGGCCGTCTCGCCAGCGCTTCGGCCGTGCCTCTGGCCGATCTCCCCGAGCTTGCCGGCGATCCGAAGATTCTGTGTCAGCTTCGGCTCCTGGAACTCGACGCTTCCGCGACGCCAGTCATCCGGCGCCAAGCTCGCCACGCGCTCTTTCGTCATGCGACCAGAGAGCAAGCCGGACTGCATCGGCGAATAGACGATGACGCCGACCTGGTGTGCCTGACACCAGGGTAGCAGCTCTTCCTCGATGGAGCGACGCACGATGGAATACGGTGGTTGGTTGCTCGTCACCGGTGCAATCGCCTCCACACGCTCGAGATCTGCCACGGTGAAGTTCGAGCTGCCGATGTAGCGAACCTTCCCTTCCTGCACGAGCGCAGCGAGCGTCGTCCAGGCCTCGTCGAGAGCGTCAACATTGGCACCGGGTGGCGCTCCGTGCCAGCGCGGCCAGTGAATCTGCAGCAGATCGATGCAATCGACGCCGAGACGCCGGAGGCTGCTCTCCGCTTCGCGGCGGATCGACTCGGCATGCAGGCTGTGCGAGAGATTCCTGTTGTTATCCCACACTAAGCTGCATTTCGTGAAGATGTACGGCCTGCTTCCCGCTTGGAGCTGAGCCACCGCCTGGCCGACGACCTCTTCGGAGTGTCCGAGCCCATAGGCGGCTGCCGTGTCGATCCAGTTGACGCCGAGACCGATGGCCCGATGAATTGCTCGAACCGACGCCTCATCGTCTTGGGGTCCCCAAGCGAACTGCCAGCCTCCCCCACCGACGGCCCAGGCGCCGAATCCAATCGGTGTAATGCGAAGATCACTTCGTCCAAGCCGTCGCGTTTCCATGCCAATCGATTGTAATCGGACTGGGCAAGAGTGAGAGGGTTTGTTAGGATGCCTCACGCCGAGGGAAACGGGACAGGCCCTTCTTCCCCGCTCTTGGAACCGAGGCAAATGATGAGACGGCTCTGGCTGCTTCCGGCATTGGTTGGAACGCTCGCATTGGTCGGCCTTGCCCAGTCCCGGCCGAAGGGTGAGGCCATGACACAGCAAGAAGGCGTGTCTCTCAGATCAACCGACGCATCGGTCGAGCTCATGACGCTGGATCCCGGTCACTTCCACGCCGCATTGATCCAGCAAGAGATGTATCCTGGTGTCGCAGATGTCGTGCACGTCTACGCGCCGCTCGGCCCCGATCTCGTCGGACACCTGAATCGCATTGCACAGTTCAACAGTCGCGAGGAGAACCCGACTCGCTGGCAGCTCGAGATCCACACGACGCCAGAGCCGTTGGAGCGCATGCTCGACGAGCGTCCGGGGAACGTCGTCGTGCTCTCTGGCCGCAATCGGGGCAAGATCGATCGCATCCTGGCCTCGGCGAAGGCAGGGCTCCACGTGCTCGCGGACAAGCCGTGGATCATCTCGGCGAGCGACTTCTCGAAGCTCGAAGCGAGCCTCGATGCCGCCGAGGAGAACGATGTCGTTGCGTACGACGTGATGACCGAGCGATACGAGATCACGACGATTGTGCAGCGGGAGCTCGTGCAAGACGAGGCGGTCATCGGTGAGGTCGTTGCGGGAACCGTGGCGGAACCGGCGGTCCATCTCGAGAGCGTGCACCACTTGATGAAAACGGTGGCCGGCGTGCCCAACCTTCGCCCTGCGTGGTTCTTCGATACGAAGCAGCAAGGGGAAGGTCTTTCCGACGTGGGCACCCACCTCGTGGACCTCGTGCCCTGGATGCTCTTTCCCGAACAGGGGATCGAGTATCGCAAGGACATCCAACTGGATTCCGCAAAGCGTTGGCCGACGACGATCTCCCTGGCCGACTTTCGCCGCGTGACAGGTGAAGACGACTTCCCGTCGTTTCTTGCGCAGGACATCAGCGAGGGCGAGCTGCAGTACTTCTCGAACACAGAGGTTTCCTATGTGTTGCGCGGCATTCACGTTGGGGTGAAGGTGGCGTGGAACTTCGAAGCGCCACCCGGCGCGGGGGACACGCACCTGGCGGGTGTGCGCGGCAGCAAAGCACACATCGAGGTCCGGCAAGGCGCCGAGGAAAAGTACCGTCCGGAGCTCTACGTCCTGCCGGTCAACGATGCCGAGCGCGGTGCCATCGTCTCTGCCGTGAAAAACCGAATCGCCCAGCTTCAGTCACGCTATCCCGGTGTGGCCGTCGAAGAGATGGACGACCGCATTCACATCTCCGTGCCGGACAAATATCGGACGGGACACGAGTCTCACTTCGCCGAGGTGACGCGTCAATTCCTGGAGTACGTCCGCGCTCCAGAGACAGTCCCGGCGTGGGAGAAGGCCAACATGCTGGCGAAGTACTACGTCACGACGGAGGGCGTGGAGCTGAGTCGCCGCAGCAATGAACCGAGCGCGGCACGGTGACGAGGACCACTCTATGGGAATGATGCGAAGTGTGTTGCTGGCCGGCTCCGAGAGTCGTTGGCTCCGTCACCAAGCGCCGCGCCTCGGCTTCGTCAAGAAGGCCGTTTCGCGCTTCATGCCGGGCGAGCAGGCCACCGATGCGCTGAACGCCGCCGCAGCGCTCCGACAGCACGATATCGCCACCCTGCTCACCTACCTCGGAGAGAACATTGCCGACATCGAGGAAGCTGCGCGTGTGACGCAGCACTACGCGGACGTGCTGAGACGGATCAGGGCAACCGACTTGGACTCACAGATCTCCGTCAAGCTGACGCAGCTCGGCCTCGACGTCGACAAGGACACCTGCCTGGCGAATCTCCTGACCCTCGTCGAATCGGCCAGCCTGCAGCGCAGGCGCGTCTGGATCGACATGGAGCAGCACACGTACGTCGATGTCACACTGGAGCTGTACCGGCAAGCACTCGCCAAGCTCCCCAACGTCGGCGTGTGCCTGCAAGCCTATCTCTATCGGACCGCCAGCGACCTGGCCAGTCTCATCCCGCTCGGTGGCGGCATTCGGTTGGTCAAGGGTGCCTATCGTGAGTCGCCGTCGATCGCGTACCCGCACAAGGCTGACGTGGACCAGAACTACCTGACCCTGGCCAAACAGATGATCGCGCCGGAGGCGCGAGCAGCAGGACTGTGTGCCGTTTTCGGCACGCATGACGAGCGGATCATTCAGGCCATCCAAGCGCATGCTTCCACAGCCGATGTCGCGCGGGACGCCTTCGAGTTCGCCCTGCTCTTCGGCGTTCAGCGCACGGAGCAGATGCAGCTTGCCGCCCAGGGATATCGTGTCCGCGTGCTCATCAGCTACGGAGAGTATTGGTTTCCCTGGTACATGCGCCGGCTCGCCGAACGACCCGCCAACGTGTGGTTCGTCGCGCGGTCGCTGTTCGCGCGCTAAAAGGAACTGGGTACCTTTTCGCGCCCTTTCGCCAAACCACGAAGGACATGAAGAATTCAACCACGAAGGTCACGAAGAACACGAAGAAACAATTGATCTTCTTCTTCGTGTCCTTCTTTCTTCGTGACCTTCGTGTTCTTCGTGGTTTAGAGGCCAGCTAGCCGTTGAAGTACAGATACGCCGCCAGGATGAGCAGGACCACAGTCACCGAGCCGAGCACGTCCTGCCGATCCCAGCTGCTCCGCGTCTCCTGCCGCTGCGCCTCGGTCACGGTGGCGTACGTGAGCTCGCGAATCTGCGCCTCGGCGGGCGCCGCCGTCGCGTAGCTCACGATGATCATCGTTGCTGCCGACACGAGGAAGATGAACAGGCTGTAATATTGGAAGTACGTGTTGTTCACAATCCAGAGCAGCGACCCTTCCGGATAGCCGCTCTCGAAGCCTGCAAGCCCCAGGCTGACCGGTGTATCGACGGCCAGCCGGAACACTCCTAGGAGGAACCCGAGAACGAGCGCGGCAAGGCATCCCTGTCCATTGAGCCGCTTCATGAACACGCCGAGAAAGAACACCGCAAAGATGGGCGGCCCCAGATAGCCCTGCACACCTTGTAGATACTCGTAGAGCCCCCTCGCGCCCTGAATCACTGGAATCCACAACAAGCCCACGAGCACCATCACCGTTGTCGCCACGCGGCCAATCCACACGAGCTGATGCTGCGACGCGCTTGGATGCAGCTTGCGGTAGAAGTCCATCGTGAAGAGGGTCGAGCAGGCATTGAAGACACCAGCGAGCGAGCTCATGAGCGCCGCCAGCAAACCTGCGACGACCAAGCCGCGGACGCCAGCCGGCAGCACCGCCTGCACCATGAGCGGAAATGCACCTTGGGCGGCTTCCGGAATTGCGCGGCCCTCGGCGTCCACGATCGTTCCGAGCAGGTCGGCGCGGCCCGTCTTTGCAAGCGCCAGCGCGATCATCCCTGGAATGATGAAGATGAAGACCGGCAGCAGCTTGAGACACGCCGCGAAGATCGTGCCGCGACGCGCGGCGGTTTGGTCCGGCGCGCCAAGCGCGCGTTGGACGATGTACTGGTCGGTGCACCAATACCACAAGCCGATGATGGGCGCGCAAAAGAGCATGCCCACCCATGGATAGTCGGTATTGAAATACCAGGCGATGCGACCCGGCTCCTTCACGGGCAACCAGGTGCCCTCCATGCCGGCCGGGATCAGGGGCTTCCACAGGTTGAACAGGTCTGGCTCGAGCGCCGCCCGGAACTCGCCCCACCCTCCGAGCGCCGCGAGACCATAAATAGTGAGCAGCCCCGAGCCCACCACGAGGACGACCGTCTGGACCGCCTCGGTGTACGCCACCGCGCGCAGGCCACCGAGCACCGTGTAGGTGCCCGTGAGCACCACCACCAGCACGGAGCCAATCCAAAAGCTGTTCAAGACCATGCCGCCGATCGAGATTTGCAGGCCGGGTAGGAGCGTGCCAAACACGACACCGCCAGCAAAGATGCCGACCGCGATCTTCGTGATCACGTACGCGACGAGCGAGATCAGTGACAATACCCAGCGCGAGGCGGGCGAAAATCGGCGCTCGAGGAACTCCGGCATGGTGTAGACCTTCGAGCGCATGTAAAAAGGCACGAAGACCCATCCGAGGACGAGCAGACACCAGGCGTGCAGCTCATAATGTGCGAGCGCCACGCCGCTGGTGGCACCCGACCCGGCAAGGCCAACCACATGCTCCGAGCCGATGTTCGACGCGAAGATCGAGGCGCCAATGACGAACCAGCCCAGGTTGCGGCCCGCGAGGAAGTAGTCGTCCGCGGTGTCCCTGGCCTTCCCGATGACCCACCACGCGAGCGCCATCAGTCCGCCAAAGTACGCGAGGATAATCAACCAGTCGAGGGTCGTCATGCGAAACCTCTTCCACGTCGGCGCGTTGGCATGGCTGCATAGGGTAGCAAATAATGGGCGCGAAGCTACAGGCCAATCGCGTATGTCAACGGCACCCGTTCACACCGAAGGAGGCATTGTGCGAGAGCTGGCGGTCTTCAGTGGGAGCGCGCATCCGGAGCTGGCGCGTGAGATCTGTGCTCATCTCGACACCCCGCTGCTGCCCGTGCGCGTCCAGCGGTTCGCCAACGATTGCCTCGAGGTCCAGCTCCAGGCCAATTGCCGGGATCGCGACGTCTTCCTGATCCAACCGCTGGTCCCGCCGGTCCAGGAGCACCTGGTGGAGCTGCTGTTGATGCTCGACGCCGCGCGTGGCGCATCCGCCGGCCGCACGACGGCCGTGATGCCACACTACGCGTATGCGCGCTCCGACAAGAAAGATGCGCCGCGCGTCTCGATCGGCGGGCGGCTCGTCGCCGACCTCCTGGTCACGGCCGGGGCCAATCGTGTCCTCACGATGACCCTGCACGCGCCGCAGGTGCACGGCTTCTTCAGCATCCCGGTCGATCACCTCCACGCGCTCCGCGAGCTCGCGGATCACTTCCGCCGATACGACCTCGCAAACACCGTGGCCGTTTCCCCTGACCTCGGCAACGCCAAGCAGGCGGCGGCTTTTGCTCGGCTGCTGAATGTCTCGGTCGCCGCCGGCGCCAAGCAGCGATTCACTGACGAACGCGTCAGCATCACCTCCATCATCGGAGATGTCGCCGGTCGCGATGTGATCGTCCTGGACGATGAGATCGCGAAAGGGACGACCGTTATCGAGCTGCTGAACCGCTTGAGGGAGGAGAAGGCCGCCTCCATCCGCGTCGCGTGCACGCATGGCCTCTTCGCCGCGGACGCCCTCGATCGGATCCACGATCAGCCCGACGTGCTCGAGATTGTCTGTACGAACACGGTGCCGATTCCGGCGGCGAAACGGCGGCCGAAGCTCGAGGTGCTGTCGATTGCCTCCGCCCTCGCCGAAGCCATGCGCCGCATTCATCTCGGCGAATCGGTCAGTGCGCTCTTCGACTCACCGTGACGCTCATCAGTGCTTCCTGAAGACGACGACCCTGTTGGTGTTGGTGCCTTTGCTGTTGTTCGTGACCCCCCAACAATTAGCAGTCTTCGTGAATCGCTGCGTGTTGATGAGCAGGAGCACCGGCTCGAGGCCGGCAGCGATTCCGGCAGGAACGACCGCATCCTCCAATCGCACGGCTCCCCCTCTGACTTCGCCAACCTCGAAGGCGACATGGCCTCCGGGACGCAGCACGCGCCTCACCTCCCGCAGCACCTCGGTCACGAACTGCTGCCACGCAGCCACCTGCCTCGAGAGGGTGACTGGAACAGCCGAGGCGTCGATACCGCAGAACCAACAGCGCAGCCAGTTGTCGGTCTTGTAGTCGACAACGTCGAGAAACGGTGGTGACGTCACGACGAGCGCAACGGAATTTGCGTCGAGCTGCGGGGTGTCGGACGCCCTGCCCACGATGAGGCGATGGTGCGGCGTCGCTCGGTCGACGAGCGCCCCCACTTCGGCGCTGCAGTCGCGAAGCAGCGCCCGACTCTTGCGAAGGATAATCTTGCGGACGTCGCGCTCGGGAGGCACCTGGCCACGACGAGCGTTGATCTTCGCCTGCGATTTCGGTGAGACCGCCTGGTTCGGAGGCAGCGTGTAGACTGAGAAGAATCCTGGAGAGTGTCCGGTGAGCCGATTCACCGCCACCATGCGGATCCAGCGATCCGCGCGAGTGAGCGTTCCGGCGCGCTCCTTTGCAAGTAGATGTTGGCGCAGCGCGCAGATCTGGCGGAGGGTATGTGGGTGGTAGAAGACCAACAGCCGTTCCGGGCATGCTTCGACGTCGCTCAGCACAGGTGCTTCGACGTCGCTCGCCAGCGGCTCGACGGCGCCGCCTGCGTGTATCGCACCGAGGTCAGCGGGCTCCAAATCTACGTCCGCGAGCGCACGCTCGACTTCAGCGAGTGTGGGCGGAGTCAATCTGGGCTCGCAGAGCACACGGCTCAGAGGATTGATGTCGCATCCATAGGCGCGGCGTCCCAGGAGCGCAGCTTCCACGAGCGTCGTCCCTCGCCCCATGAAGGGGTCATACACCGCATCGCCCTGCTGGGTCAGGCGCTCGATGAAGAACCGCGGCAGCTGCGGCTTGAAGCAGGCGCGATACGACACCTCGTGCAAGCTGTGCGCTGCTCGCTGCCGCGCCGTCCAGAACTCGTTGAGGAACGCGTCAATCTGAATGGCACGACCGCTGGCGGCAATCGAGACCGCCTCGACCACGGTTGGTGCGCCGCGCCAGTCGAAACGTCGCAAGGCCTCGCCGAGCGCCCCGCTGGCAGAATCTTCGAAGGGCAGTGCCCGCGCTTGGCTCATCGTTGTCATCGGGCTGTCAGGTGCGGACCGCACGAGTACAATTGGCTCAGCAAAGATAGCACGCGACAGCCCGTATGACTGCACCGCTCTGGACGCCGTCGCCCGAACGGATCGAGCAAGCAGAGATGACCCGCTTCCGCCGGTTCGTGGAGCAACGCCATGGCAGATCGCTCCCAACCTACGCGGCGCTGCACGCTTGGTCCATTCAGGATATCGCGCGCTTCTGGCACGAGTACGCCGCCTTTGCCGCGATCCGCTTCGCAACCCCCCCGCAGCGGATCACGAGCGACGACCCAATGCCGCACACGCGGTGGTTCGAAGGGGCGACGCTCAACTACGCGCAGGCGCTGCTCGAGCCCGCAAGCCAGCCATCCGCCTCCGCCACCGCGATCGTGGCGGCCGACGAGACGGGCTACGAGCGGCGGCTTGCGTGGGCCGACTTGCGGCAGGAGGTGGCACGCTCGGCGGCCGCGCTCCGTCGCGAAGGCATCGGTCGCGGCGATCGCGTCGCGGCCTACATCTCGAACGTCCCTGAAGCCGTCATCCTTCTGTTGGCGTGCGCCTCGATTGGCGCCGTCTTCAGCTCCTGCTCACCGGACTTTGGCATCGACGCCGCCTTCACGCGATTCCATCAGATCGAGCCAAAGCTGATCGTCGCCTCCGACGGGTACGTGTACGGCGGCACGTCTCACGAGACCTTGCCGGTCGTGCGAGAGCTGGGCGCGCGTGTTCGCCCGTCGCGGGGCATCGTGCTCGTCCCGCGACCGACTGAACGGCCGCGCCCAGGCTGGCACTCTTGGGAGGATTGGCTGCCGCGGGATTCCCGCGTACCAGCCTTCGAGCCGCTTCCCTTCGATCATCCCCTCTGCGTGCTGTACTCCTCCGGCACGACGGGCCTCCCCAAGGCCCTCGTCCACCGCACGGGAGGTGTGCTCCTGACGCACGACAAGGAGCTCCGCCTACATAGCGACATCAAGCCAGGCGACGTGCTCTTTTATTTCACGACGTGCGGCTGGATGATGTGGAATTGGCTCGTCTCGGCGCTTGCGCAGGGGGCGACGATTGTGCTGTTCGAAGGATCGCCGTCCTACCCCTCCCTCGAGCCGCTCTGGCGGCTGGCCGATCGGATAGGCATCACGCACTTCGGCACGAGCGCGCGGTACATTCACGCCTGTAAGGCGGCCGAGCTGCGTCCGGCCGGCGTCGCGCGGCTCGACACCGTGCGCACGGTTCTGTCTACCGGCTCACCGCTGTCCACATCAGGCTTCGAGTGGGTCTACGAGGCGGTCAAGCGAGACGTCCATCTCGCAAGTGTCTCCGGCGGCACCGACATCGTCGGGTGCTTCATGCTGGGCGTCCCCACCGAGCCGGTCTACGCCGGTCAGATTCAGGGGCCAGCTCTCGCGATTGATCTCGCGTGCTATGACGAAGCCGGCCGGCCGGTGGTGGGACAGCCGGGAGAGCTCGTGTGTCGGCAACCGTCTCCATCCATGCCGCTGATGTTCTGGAACGACCCCAGCTTCGCGCGATACAGAGCCGCGTACTTCGAGCGGTTCCCGGGTGTCTGGCGGCACGGCGATCTCATCGAGATGACCGGCGAGAACGGCATCATCGTCTACGGCCGGAGCGACGCGACGTTGAACCCAGGTGGTGTGAGGATGGGCACTGCCGAGATCTATCGCCCGCTCGAGGGCATCTCGCAAGTCGTGGAGGCGCTCGCCGTCGGGAAGAAGGAAGCCGATGATGAGGTCGTCTGGCTCTTTGTCGTGTTGCAGCCTGCCGCGACGCTCGATTCGCAGCTGACGGAGCGGATCCGTGCTGCCATTCGAACGAAGGCCAGCCCGCGTCACGTGCCCAAGCACGTCTTCCAGGTGAGCCAGCTCCCGCGGACGCGCAGCGGCAAGGCCATGGAAATCGCCGTCGCACGCCTGATCAATGGCGGACAAGTGCCAAACCTGGAGGCGATGGCCAACCCTGAGGCGCTGGACGAGATCACCCACGCCGTCACAAGTAGACCGGGTACCCTTTCGGGATGAAAAAAGGTACCCGGTTTCATTTCATTTCCTCGGAGGTAATCGTGCGCCGGATGTCGCTTCGTCATCGATCGCTCGCCATTTTCCCGCTCGTGGCACTGGGCGTACTGCTCGGTTGCGCCGTACCGGCTCTCGCGCAGTCGGCGCCGCCGCCAGGCTTCACGGCACTGTTCAACGGCAAGGACATGGCAGGCTGGCACGGCATGCCGCACCTGGACCCGCGGAAGCTGTGGGCGATGTCGCCCGACGAGCGGGCGGCGTACCTCGAGTTGCAACGGGCGGAGTTCGAACGGCACTGGCGTGTGGAGAACGGTGAGCTCGTGAACGACGGCGAGGGTCCGTACGCCACGACCGACGAGGAGTATGGCGACATCGAGCTGCGGATCGAATACAAGACCGTTCCCAAGGCCGACAGCGGGATCTATCTACGTGGAAACCCTCAGGTGCAGATCTGGGATTACACCCAACAGGGCGGCAAATCGAACCTCGGCGCCGAGAAGGGCTCAGGCGGGCTGTGGAACAACAGCCCAGGGGCCGCGGGCAAGGATCCGCTCGTCGCCGCCGACAAGCCATTTGGTGAGTGGAACCTGCTCCGCATCATACAGGTTGGCGAGATCACGACCGTGTGGCTGAACGACGAGCTCGTGGTCGATCACGCACGCATGGAGAACTTCTGGGATCGTGAGGCACCCCTCTGGCCCAAGGGACCGATTCAACTCCAAACCCATGGGGGCGAGATTCGGTGGCGTCACATCTTCGTTCGCACGATTCCCGTCGACGAAGCCAACCGGTATCTCGCCGAGCGGGACGCGAAGGCGTTCGAATCGATCTTCGACGGCAAGACGTGGGCGGGATGGACCGGTCCGCTGGATAGCTATGAAATCACGCCCGACGGAACGATCCGCTGCAAGCCCGGCGAAGGGGGGACGATTCACACGAAGCGCGAGTACGGCGACTTCACGGCACGCCTCGAGCTCACGCTGCCGGCAGGCGGCAACAACGGCCTCGCCATCCGATACCCGGGCCAGGGGGACACGGCCTACGAGGGGATGTGCGAGCTGCAAGTGCTCGATGACACCGCGGAGAAGTACGCCGAGCTCGACCCGCGCCAGTTCCATGGGTCCGCATACGGCATGGTTGCTGCCCACCGTGGCTATCAGCGTCCGGTCGGCACGTGGAACTTCCAGCAGGTGACCGTGCAGGGCTCGCACATTCAAGTGGAGCTCAATGGGACACGCATCCTCGACGCCGACCTTGCGACGGTGACCGATTTCGCGGGCGGCAAGCCGCACCCCGGCAAGGATCGCCGATCGGGGTACTTCGGCTTCGCCGGCCACAACGATCCCGTCGAATACCGCAATGTGCAGATCAAAGCGCTCCCGTAATCTCGTTAGCAGGATAGATGTTGACCCTCGGCCGCGCTGAGTGATAATGTGACCACATGAGCGACTACATTAAGCGCCCGGCTCACCCGAAACGATCGGGGAGGACGGTTGGCGTTCGCGAGCTGAAGACGCACGCCGCGCACATCGTGCGCCAAGTGCGAGAGGCGCAGGCGTCGTACGTCGTGACGCATCGGGGCCGCGCTGTTGGTGTCATTCTGCCCGTCGACTCAGCGGAGGAGGCCGCGCAGACCGCGGAGGATCCAGACGCCACGGCGGCGTGGAACGCATTCCTGCGGGCTGGCCGCCGCCTCGAGCGCCGCTTCCGCCCGGGCGTGAGCGGGGTTCAGCTCCTCTCGTCGATGCGACGCTAGTGTGGTGTCTCACTAGCAATGGCCCCTGCCAAACCCGTTGGCCGTTCGTCGAGGCGGGCGAGCAGGTCTAAGAATCCTAGGTACACGGTTGACGCGAGCGTCTTCGTGAACGCGTTCAATCCGCATGAGGAGGGCCACACAGAAAGCCTTCTCCTCCTCTCCGAGATCCAGGACCGTGGAGACCCGGTCATCGTGCCGACGTTGCTCGTTCCGGAGATCGCCGCGGCGGTAGCGCGGGCCAGTGATGACCGCACTGGTGCTCTAGAGTACGCAAACGCGAGCGCTGCGCTCCCCCATGTGACGGTCGTGCCCCTCACAACGCTACTGGCAAAACAGGCGGCCGAGCTGGCCGCAACCCATCGACTGCGAGCCGCTGACGCCACGTATGTCGCGGTCGCCCGCAGATACGGCACCACGCTGGTGTCGCGCGATGACGAGCAGCGGACGCGCGGCGCCGCGGTGGTGAGCTGTCAGACGCCCGAGGAGGCGCTCCGTATGGAGGAAGGGGGAGACACAGGCCCCTTTTCCCGTCGTTTGGCAGGAGCAGCCAAGTCCGGGTAGAATAAGGTTCGTACGCTCCGGCTATGCGAAAGATGTCACGTCAGCCGTTCGTGCTTGCCTCCCACCGCGACTCTGCGTGTCGCTGTCGATGCGCGTGTCGCTTGCCGCGGTAACGCGGTCGTAACGGCCGCGCCCTTCCGCGGCGCCTCCAAGTTATTCATTCTTCAGCTGATAACGCCTCTCGACGGGCTGGACGCCTCAGCGCGGCGAAGGGGCAGCGTTGACGGCGCGGTGTCCAGCGTGAGCCGTGCGCGTCCGACGGCAGGATGCTCGACATGCATACGACCTTGGCCAGCAGAGAGGACGTGAGCGCCGCTCCTCGAGCGGCGCCCACCAGCTCCTCGCCGCTAGACCTCATCGGTAACACGCCGCTCCTTGCCTTGCAGCGCCTGCGGCCGGCGAATGCTCATGTGGCAATCCACGCCAAAGCCGAGTGGTGGAACCCAGGCGGCTCCGTGAAGGACCGCGCCGCCCTTGCCATGATTCGCGACGCCGAGCGACACGGCATGCTGCGTCCAGGCCGGACGATTCTCGACGCCACCTCAGGGAACACGGGCATCGCCTACGCGATGATTGGCGCCATCTTGGGCTACCGCGTGAAGTTATGCGTGCCCGCCAATGTCACCCACGAGCGCAAGCGCATTCTAGCGGCTTACGGTGTCGACCTCGTCTTGACCGACCCGCTGCAGTCATCCGACGGCGCCATTCGCGAGGCGCGCCGGCTGTACGCCGACGATCCAGAACGCTACGTCTACTTGGACCAGTACAACAATCCGGCGAACTGGCGCGCGCACTACGAAACCACGGCAGAGGAGATCTGGGAGCAGACTGAGGGTCGAGTTACGCACTTCGTGGCGGGCCTGGGCACCAGCGGAACGTTCACGGGCGTCACTCGCCGCCTCAAGGAGCTCAACCCCGCCATCCGCGCGATCTCGTTCCAGCCAGACGACCCCTTTCATGGCCTCGAGGGCCTCAAGCACATGGCCAGCGCCATCGTGCCGGGCATCTACGACCCGACCATCGCAGACAACGATCTTGCCGTCTCGACGGAGGAGACGTACGCGATGGTGCGCCGGCTGGCTCGCGAGGAGGGCTTGCTCGTCGGCATCTCGTCTGGTGCTGCACTGGCGTGTGCCCTGCGCCTCGCGAGCTCCCTCGACCAGGGCGTCATCGTCACCATTTTTCCGGACAGCGGCGACAAGTACCTGAGCGAACGCTTCTGGGAAGCGGAATGAAAATGGAAAAGGAACCGGGTACCTTTTCGGGAGCGAAAATGTACCCGGTTCCTTTTTCCGCTATCATGGCCGCGCAACCATGCGCGTCTATCGAACCCTCCAGGGACTCATCGTTGAATCTGATGGTGCCTTCAGATCCGTACCAGGCGGTGACTGGGATGCCCTCGTCAACGCCGACGATGTGGCTGCGTTCGTGAGCTCGGCAACACCCTGCCCCCCGCATGCCGCCGATGAGCTGATCGCGCCCATTGGCACGCAGGAAGTCTGGGCTGCCGGGGTTACGTACTATCGCAGCCGCGACGCGCGCATGGAGGAGGCGCACGACGCTGGTGGCGGCGACTTCTACGCGCGTGTCTACGACGCAGCGCGGCCCGAGCTCTTCTTCAAAGCCAACGCACACCATGTCATCGGGCCGGGTGGTGCCGTCCGGATTCGGCGCGATGCCGCTTGGAGCGTGCCAGAGCCAGAGCTGACACTCGTCCTGAGCTCACGCGGCAAGATCGTCGGCTACACGATCGGCAACGATATGAGCTCGCGCGACATCGAGGGTGAAAATCCGCTCTACCTGCCGCAAGCCAAGGTGTACAACGGAAGCTGCGCGATCGGGCCGTGCGTACTCGTCGCCTCCAAGCCACTTCCGGGCGACACGAGTATCGTCCTGGAAATCGAACGTGACGGCGTCGAGACTTTCCGCGCGGCAACGACGGTCAACCAGATCCGCCGGCCGCTCGATGAGTTGGTGGAGTATCTCTACCGAGAACTGAGCTTTCCCACCGGCTGTCTGCTGATGACAGGCACGGGCATCGTCCCGCCGAGTGACTTCACGCTGCAGCGCGGCGACGAGATCCGGATCACGATTGAGCCCATCGGTACGTTGATCAACCAGGTGGCTTGAAACACGCGTGCGACCGGTTGTCGGTAGGGCCGCCTCGCCGAGGCGGCCGTGACGGCGCGGGAGGCTGACGCGCCCTACCATCGCACCGAAACTTGACCCAACGAGTCGAGTTTTCCGGTGCCTCAAGGGTTCTTGCGGACCGCGGCCTCCGGCCGCGCTCCTCGACGCTCACTCGACGCATCGACACGTGACCCAACGAGTCACGTTGCCGGTGCCTCAAGGGTTCTTGTCAACGCACGATTACCAAGGCAAAATCGCCATATGTCTCTTCACGGACAATCCTTCATTGCGGGACATCTGAGCCAGGGCTCGGGCCACGTCTTCCGTGCAATCAATCCGCAACGCGCCACGAGCCTCGAGCCGGCGTTTCACGAAGCGTCGCTCGATGATGTCAACGGGGCCCTGGAGGGAGCGGCGTCGGCCTTTGCCGTGTACCGCGCGACGACCCCAGACACGCGCGCCCGCTTCCTGGATGCCATCGCCGAAGAGATCATATCGCTCGGCGATGCGCTCATCGAACGGGCTCACAGCGAGACCGCGCTTTCACAGGATCGTCTCATCGGCGAGCGCGCGCGCACGTGCAGCCAGCTCCAGCTCTTTGCTGCCGTAGTGCGTGATGGATCCTGGGTGGATGCGCGCATCGACAATGGCAACCCCGATCGCCAGCCGCTGCCGAAACCGGACATCCGCCGGCTGCTCGTGCCGATTGGCCCGGTCGTCGTCTTTGGTGCCAGTAATTTTCCCTTGGCGTTTTCCGTCGCGGGGGGCGACACGGCGTCCGCTCTCGCTGCCGGGAACCCGGTCGTGGTCAAGGCACACGAGGCACACCCCGGCACATCCGAGCTCGTCGCGTCCGCCGTCGCCCAGGCCGCCGAGCGTTGCGGCCTGCCGGCCGGCGTCTTCTCGCTCCTGCATGGGCGGGGCCCAGTGATTGGCGGTCCACTCGTTCAACATCCCCGGACATGCGCGGTTGGCTTCACGGGCTCGCTCGGGGCAGGGCGTGCGCTCGCCCAGGCGGCGGCAGCTCGACCGGATCCGATTCCGGTGTTTGCCGAGATGGGAAGCCTCAACCCTATCTTCGTCTTGCCGGAAGCACTCGAGACGCGGGGCGCAGCAATTGCCGAGGGGTTCGTTCGATCGATGACACTGGGGGTCGGACAATTCTGCACCAAGCCCGGCCTCCTCTTCACGTCCGGCTCTACCGACGACGACCCGTTCTTCGAGGCAGTCGCCGGCCACGTCCAAGCCGTCCAGCCCGGCTCACTGCTCTACGCAGGCATTTGCGAGCGCTTCGAGAGCGGCCTGTCGGCTGTGGCGGCCACGCCTGGTGTATCGAAGCTGGCGGCGGCGGGCGCGCCGGCTGATCGCTCTCGTACGGAGGCGACAGCGAACGTCTTCATGACGAGCGCGGAGACCGTGCTTGCGCAGGATTCACTGACGCACGAGCTGTTCGGGCCGTTCGCGCTGATCGTGCGAGCAACCAGCCTCACACAAATGGAACAGGTCGCTCGCGCGCTCGAAGGCCAGCTCACGGCAACGGTTCACGGGACCGATGCCGACTTGGCCGCCGCCGGACGGCTCATCGAGATCCTCACGGACAAGGCTGGCCGTGTTGTCTTCAATGGCTATCCAACGGGCGTGGAGGTGTGTCACGCCATGCACCACGGCGGGCCGTGGCCGGCAACCACGGATGCACGCTTCACGTCCGTGGGAACCGCGGCGATTCTGCGATTTGCCAGGCCAGTCTGCTACCAGAACGCACCGCAAGGGCTCCTTCCGCCGGAGCTGCACGACGAGAACCCGCGCGGCATCTGGCGGCTAGTCGATGGCGAGCTGACGAAGAAGTGAAAAAAGGGGACAGGCCCCTTTTTCGTCTGCGCCAGTTCTCGAAAAAGAGGCCTGTCCCCTTTTCTACCTGCTTCCGGTCGCGCTTTCCGGTGGGTCGCCGGCGGCCGCTTGCTGGGCGATGATGAGCTTGCGAGCCGGACCGCGCATCGCCGGTAAGCGATACGCAAAGAGGCTCGCTCCGCCCACGCAGGCGGCGCCGCCGATCGCAACAGTCAGTGGCGGACCAATCGCGTCGGCCAGCGCGCCCGCCAGGAGCGCGCCAAACGGCGCCATGCCCATGAACATCATGGAGTAGACCGACATCACGCGGCCGCGCAGCGCGTCCGGCACCATCGACTGGATGAGCGTATTCGACGCGGCCATTTGGAACATCATGAAATAGCCGGTCGGTAGGAGGATCAGCGCCGAGAGCCAGAAGTCTCGTGACAGTGAGAAGAGCACGAGCCCTCCACCGAAGCTTGCGCACGCGATGGCCACCCACTTCCCCAGCCCCTTGAGGTCTCGCCGCATCGTCAATGTCACGGCCCCGGCGAGCGCGCCGACGCCAGCAGACGCGAGCAGCGTGCCGTATCCCCAGACGCCGCCGCCAAGCATTTGATCGGCGAAGATCGGCATGAGCACCGTGTAGGGCACACCCATCAGGCTCACGAGGCCAAGGAGGAGGAGCAGTGCACGCACCGGCTCGGTGCGCGCGACGAAGCCAAGCCCCTCGAGGATGCTGGCCCACGCCGGAACAGAGGCGTGCACGTGAGGCCGAGACGCGACTCGCATCGCGAGCAAGCCAGCAATGACCGCGATGTAGCTGAGCCCGTTGATGAGGAAGCACCAGCCCTCACCGACCACGGCCACGGTGACTCCGGCAATCGCAGGGCCGGCTACCCTTGCGGCGTTCACCATGGAAGAGTTGAGCGCGATGGCGTTCTGAAGGTCCGCGCGACCGACCATCTCGAAGACGAAGGCCTGCCGCGCCGGCATGTCGAACGCGTTCGCAACGCCGAGCAGGGTCGCGAGGATGTAGAGATGGGAAAGCCGCACGACGTCCAGCAATGTCAACGTGCCCAGCAGCAGCGCCAGCGCCATCATCGTCGCCTGTGCGGCGATCACGACACGGTGGCGGCTGAGACGATCGGCGACGGCACCGCCGAGCGGCGCGAACACGAAGACCGGAATCTGCCCGGCGAAGCCAATGAGGCCGAGCTGTACCGACGAGCCCGTGAGGCGGTAGACGAGCCAGGCCTGGGCAACCATCTGCATCCAGGTGCCAATGAGCGAGATGAGCTGCCCCGACAGGAACAGCCGGAAATTCTGGTGGCGAAGAGAGCGTAGCGCACGAGGAAGGGGCATTGAGAAGTGCTTGGTCCTTGGTTCTTAGTGCTTGGTGCGCCTTGGCGTACCGAAACACCGAAGCGTACCAGGCGCACCAAGGACCAAGCACTAAGGACCGTTCTTTACCGGAAGCGGGTGAGCATGACGTCGACGTGCCTTTGACCCCGCGGCGCCTTGTGCCACTGCACCAGGATCGGGCTCTGGTATTGGCCCTGCACGAGGGTCCCGCAGCCCATCCGATCACGGTCGGAAACGAGCAGGCTGACGGCACGTTTCATCCTCAAGAATCGGGAGGCGGGCAACGCAATTACACGCGAGACGACCTGCTCGACGAAGGACTCTCGCAGGCCGAGGGCGTCGAAGATCCCGTTGAAGACCCGTACTAGATCATATTTCGCGTAGTCGATGGTCTTGTTGGGAATCGCACGTGGGTGCGCGAGCATGCTGCGGCTCTTCTCAGCGACGAAGCGCACCGGATTGTGCAACACCTCCGCGAGATCGTGGCGCATCAGCAGGGTCTCGTACTCGTTGATCGTCAGGCCGGCCTGTCGCTCGCCGGAGGCAAGCGAGAGGTGAACACGGCCCTTCTGGACTCCATGCCGCGCCACGAGCTCCTGAAGTTGCTCGTAGACGCCGAGCCTCGGACTCTTCAGGTTGATTGAATCGACCGGATGCGCCGAGACGGGCACGACGAGGCGCTCACGCGTGACGACCTCCTCTTCGTTGAACCCGAGCACTGTCGTCTGCCGACGCCGTGGTTGCGCGCCGTTGAGCCCATCCAGGTCCACGAAGTAGACCGGTTTTCCTGGACGATTGAGATAGGTGACGACCGGTGACAGTCCGGCGCCGATGAACGCGAGGTGCGAGTCGGCGTTGCGGGGCTCGACACGTCGCTGCTCGTCGGTGAGCTCGCGCCGCAGGTGCAGCTTGTCGTGCTCGTAGTCTGCGCCTGGCGGAAACAACGTCCGGAAGAGCTCGACGTAAGGTGCGACGCGGTCGCGGCGATGCTCGAGCCGCGACGCGAGGCTCTGTTCCAGATATCCGGCGGTTGTATGGAACGAACAGTAGAGGGCGCGTGAATAGGCTTCAACGAGATCACCGTGCTCACGCGTCAGGCGACGGCGGACGTCGATGACGTCGAACCGTGCTCGCGGGCTAACCTCTAGCGTAACCTCAGTAGGCGATGTCTCCATGCGCACGCGTGAATCGGTCAAACAGTTTAGCGCACCCGCTCGGTCAAGATCGAGTGGCCGACGAGCCGTGTCGCTCGATCTTACCGTGGGTCTATACTTTGCGGCCTGGCGGGCCCAGGGCGTCTGGCCTCACAGGTTGGGGCACCTCCAGCGGTTGGACGGCGCATGCTCAACCTGTTCAGCTAGCTCAGCTTCGCGCGTCATGGGATTCCTCCTGGAGGACGAACTCTGACTCCCACTGATCTAAGAATGCCTCAGTGGAGGTCGAGAAGATAGAGGGACACATGCCGGGTAAAATCGAGGGTACTTCCTACTATTGGAGGCTGCGACGCGTGACGCGAACGGCGCTCAGCATCGCTCTCGGCTTGCTCGCGACGGGCGCGCTCGCCTCGTCTCGCGGCAACGTGGCGACAATGCCTGACCCGCCTGCACAATCAATCCAGAACGGCCTCTGGGGTGGCGAGCGCGTACGGCTCACCGTCACGGCGGACGGCGCGACGGTCGAGTACGACTGCGGACATGGCAGGATCGAGCAGCCGATCTCACTCGACGCGCAAAGTCGGTTCGAGGTGTCCGGATGGCACGTACAGGAGCAAGGAGGGGCCCTGCGGGAAGGTGCGGCCGATCGGAAGCTCGCCGCGCGATACGCCGGGCGCGTGCGCAACGACCACATGACGTTGACGGTCGAGCTCACGGAAAGCGGCACGAAGCTCGGGACGTTTTCGCTGGAGCACGGCAAGGCCGTTCGTTTGGTCAAGTGTCGCTAGTCTTGCACTCCCCTTGCCAAGTCATGGGACAGCGCGTATTCTTACCCTGACGAAGCAAGGGGAACATGCCGAGGAACATCATCGATTCGGTCCAGGGAACGCTCGACTTCTTGATCTTGAAGACGCTCTCGGGTGGCGAGATGCACGGGTATGCCATCGCCCGGTGGATCTTCGACTTCTCCGGAGAAGAGTTGCAAATCGAGGAGGGCACCCTTTATCCCGCCTTGCATCGCTTGGAGGACAAAGGCTGGATCGCGGCCGAGTGGGGCTCGAGCGAGAACAATCGCCGCGCGAAGTTCTACCGCCTCACGGCCAGGGGACGGCGAGAGTTGGCGGCGCGTACGGCGAGCTGGCAGCGGTTCACGATGGCTGTCAACCGCGTGATCGACGCGAGTCCTGCCAGGTAGGAGGCAGACATGCGGGAGACACCCATCTGGCGACGGTACATGCGCCTCCTGCGGAGCAACATCGCGGTCGACGTAGACGAGGAGCTCGCGTTCCATTTCGCGAGGCGCGTGGAGGACCTCATTGCACAAGGACTCTCCGACGTCGAGGCGCGTGATCGAGCGGCCCGCGAGTTCGGCAGTGTCGAGCGGGTTCGCCGCGAGCTACAGGCGATCGGCCACCGCCGGCGGCAGCGAGAGCGGCGCGCTCACTGGTGGGAATCGCTGACCCAAGATCTGCGCTTCGCCGTGCGTACGCTCCGGAAGAGTCCCGGGTTCGTCGCGGTTGTCGTCGCCACGCTTGCACTAGGGATGGGCGGTACCACCGCGGTGTTCAGTGTCGTGCAAACGGTGCTGTTAGCGCCCTTGCCCTACGCAGAGCCGGGGCAACTCGTGCGCTTCTACCAGGGATCTTCACCTGCCGAGCCTGGTGGATATCTGACTGGTCCACACGTCAAGGAAGTTCGTGATCACGCCGCGTCGTTCGAGGACGTGGCCGTGCTCTTCACGTACGACGAGACGGGGCTCGACCTCGTTGAGGGCGGGCAAGCCCGGCGGCTTCGTATCCTGCGAGTGAGTAGCGATTACTTCCGTGCGCTTCGCTCCGGCCCACTGCGCGGGCGCGCGTTCGATCGTCGGGATGAGACCGGTGCCTCCCACGTCGTGTTGAGCGATGCGCTGTGGCGGAAGCGCTTTGGCGGCGACCCGGCCATCATCGGCGCGACCGTGCACCTGAGCGCCGAGCCCTATGTCGTGACAGGCATCGCGCCGAAGGAGTTCGAGGATCCGATCGTGGGCGTGGTGGACGCGTGGCTCCCCCTCGACCTGGCGACAGCCAACGGCCCGAGCAACCACTTCCTGAGCGCGATCGGCCGGTTGCGGTCTGGGGTGAGCATCGAGCAGGCGCAGGCGGAGCTCGCCGGCCTGAATCGGTCGATGGCCGAGCGCTGGCCCGATACGGATGGCGTCGCGCTGCTGCCGCTGAAGGAGGATCTGGTGGGCAGGTCGCGCGGCCCGCTGCAGCTGCTGTTCATCGCCGTAGGACTGGTGCTGCTGGTCGCGTGCGTGAACGTGGCCAATCTCGCGCTCGTGCGCGCCACGGGCCGTGGCCGCGAGCTCGCGATTCGCGCGGCGCTGGGCTCCGGCGGCTTTCGGATTGCCCGACAACTCTTGGTCGAGAGCGTGCTCCTTGCCGCCCTTGGTGGCCTGCTTGGACTCGTGCTCGCCGTGCTGGGGAGTAACGTTCTGCGAGTACTTGGGCGCGACGCAATCTCGCGGCTCGACGAGGTTGGATTCGATCCCGTGGTGCTGGCATTTGCCGCCCTGGTGACGCTCACCACAGGGATTGCCTTCGGCATGGCGCCGGCCGTGCGGTTCGCCCGCGTCCATCCGGGCTGGGCGCTGCGCGAGCAGTCACGTTCCGCGACAGGCACGCGCGGGCACGCGCGACTGCGGAGCGCCCTGGCCAGCACCCAACTTGCCCTC
This sequence comes from Luteitalea sp., assembly GCA_009377605.1. Lineage (NCBI taxonomy): Bacteria > Pseudomonadati > Acidobacteriota > Vicinamibacteria > Vicinamibacterales > Vicinamibacteraceae > Luteitalea > Luteitalea sp. The sequence continues at coordinate 50,707 of WHTT01000003.1, read as the reverse complement.
GCCTTGACGCTCCTCGTTGGCGCTGTCGTGCTGATGGCCAGCTTCCATCGGCTGCGACAGGTGGAGCTCGGCTTCCGCGTCGAGCGGGTCCTGACCTTCGACGTGAGCTTGCCAGCGGCCCGTTACGACGCGCAACGTCGAGCCATCTTTCAAGAGGAGCTGGCTCGCCGGATAAGGACCATCCCAGGCGTGACGGCCGCGGGCGGCACATCCCGTCTTCCGGCCACCGGCAAGTATCACCACTGGGGCATTTTAATCGAGAGCGGACCACTCGCCGGCACGGAGGAGTCCGAGGTCAATGCCGACCAGCGCATCGTCAGCGGAGACTTCTTCACGGCGTTGGAGATACCCACGCTCGCGGGCCGCATTTTCGACGCGCGGGACGATGCTAGTGCTCCCTCTCGCGCGGTGGTCAGTGCGGCCTTCGCAAGGAAGGCCTTTCCGGGCATGCCGTTGGAGAGAGTGGTCGGACAGCGCATTGCGCCGGTCCGTGAGCAACGCGAGATCATCGGTGTGGTGGGCGACGTGACGCTGGACCCTTACGGCACGGCCAACCCCGTGGTCTATCAGGCGCACCGCCAGTACGCCGGCGACCGGAACTGGGCGCTCTCGCAGGTTGTGGCCACGGAGGTTGCACCGGAACGCATCCTTGGGCTGGTCCGGGCCGAGGTCGCCGCTCTGGACCCACAGCTGGCGGTGCACCACGTGGCACCGATGACGGACGTCGTTGGGCGTGGCGTCAGTCGCGAGCGGTTCGCGATGGTGCTGATGGGAGCCTTTGCCGCGGTGGCGCTGATGCTCGCGGCCCTCGGCCTTTACGGCGTCCTCGCCTACACGGTGCGCCAGCGCACGCCAGAGATCGGGATTCGAATGGCGCTCGGTGCGACCGCCGCTCACGTACGTGCGCTGGTGCTGCGGCAAGCAGCCGCGGTTGTCGCGATTGGGCTCGTCGCCGGAACCGCCGGCGCCATAGCGCTGGGGCGGGCACTCTCGGCGCTGCTCTTCGAGACCAATCCGTCGGACCCCCTTGTGTTCATCGTCACCGCGCTGCTCTTGACGGTCGTGGCGTTCGTCGCTGCGTGGCTGCCCGCGTGGCGCGCATCCCGAACAGCGCCACGAATCGCCATGCAGGACGAGTAGATTCTTGAGTGCGGGACCGGTGAATTACCGATCCCGCACGTGACGAATTGCGGTTGAGAACCAGCGCTGCTCAAGGGGTGAATTCGATCCCCGCGAAAGCCGGCGATGCGTCGTCTGCGCTTTCGCGCGTCAACCTCACGAAGAAATGGTACAGCCGGCCGGCCCTGATTTCGTGTTCCAGGGGCACCTCTCGGCGCTGGAATCCCGCGGTAGTGACCAAGCAGAAGTCGGCGGGGTTGCACGCGCTCGTGCCGCAGTCGCTGTTCCAGTTTGGTCCCACTGTGAAGATTCCGGGAGACGTGCTATTTCGATGCCGGAGACGCACGTCGAAGCTTGAAGGAGCGTCGGTGCAGGCACGGGGCGGTGATGGTGCGCATCGTGAGCGGCAGGATCGCCAACTGGCGGGAGTACGAAGAAGCGTCACCTCTCGACTGGGAAGAATTCATGGGTCCGAATCGGTTTTGAGCGCGGCCAGGACGGGAAACGACGACCCCAGCAGAGACGGCCCCGTATCGCGCCGCGGGTTTCTGTCCCGACTAGGGCACGACGCGCCGCAGCGTCGCCTCGAATGGGCCCTCGAGCGAGGAGCCTTCGACACGCAGCTGCACGCGTTCGCCTTGCGGTGGCGATGGATCGAACGCGATGTGCGCCGTTCCCGTTTGCCCAGGGAGGATATCCCCCAAACGCTGGGGCAGCGGTGAGCCAGCTTCGGAATCGAGCGTCACGTTGGTGATCTGGACCGCCTGCGCCACGCCGTTCCCAGAGTTGTTCACCAGGATCTCGGCCATCACAGCGGTCGATGACGCACGACGCAGTGTGGCATCGACGCGTAGCGTCGGCTGAACGTTGCCGCACTGCACGGTGCAGGAGAGAGTCGTGACCGTCAGCGTCCAACCACCTGCAATCACGCCGGCATCCGTCTCGACATCGTCGATCGCGTACAGGCTCCACGTTCCGTTCGGGTCGGGGACCTTGAAGACCGAGAGCGCGGCACCGTAGGGCCCCGGCGGCGCTGGCTCATCGAATGTGTCGTCCGTCCCGATGTTCGTTGGTTGGAACGTGCCGCTGATAATGGGCGCGGGTACGGGCGTCGATGCCTCGTCATCGAACGTGAGGTCGACGCCGCTAATGTCGTCTGGACCACCCACATCGGACATGAGCAGCACACTCTGTCCCTGTGGGCCCACGAGCAGTAGATCGATGTCGTCCGGGAACGTGTGCGCGAGACCGTGCAGCGTCACCGTGATCTTGCTCACTGGCTCGGTAATGCCCGACACGTCGACTGTCGATGGATACGGTGCCGCCGGACCTGCGGCGGGCGGGTCCGGGGCAAACTCGATGGGAGTCCCGTTGGCGAATGCGTGGTCGGTGATGGCGCCAAGCTTCTCGGTGGCTTCGAGCGTCCCGAAGCTCGTCGAACCATCCTGTACCAGCAGTTGGAGGAAGTACGGCTCCCCACAGAGACCGTTCGCGCGCCATGTGTACCGCTGCGTCGCCTCACCACCCGGCGGGATGGCTCCGTACACCCTTGCTCCACTCGGCTTCTTGACCGTGGCGTTCTTCAGCAGCGTCCCTTTGAGATCCGTTGTCGGCGCGAAGCCGGTGTTGCGAAGTGTGACGTCGAAGATCACGAACTCACCTGGGTCGACAGCACCGTTCTCCGGTGCACATCCCTCGCCCACGAGCGCGGTGTCAGCCAACTCGATGAGCGGTATACCAGTCAGACAGACGTCCACGGTCAGCGTGCCATCTGCTTCGACGGTCACCTTTTCCGGCGGCGGCACCGCATACCCGGCGGGCGGCGTCACGGTCAACGTCTTCGTGCCGGGCGGCAGGCTCATCGAGTATCGTCCGTCCCCACCGGTTACCCGTGAGTACGCTCCGACCTGGACAAGGGCATTGGCGACGTTGCCACCGCCGGTGCAATTGGTTACCGTGCCTGACAGCGTGCCTCGCTTCGGCGGCGTGCACTCGGCGAATGTAAAGGCACCCACACGCGTCTGCCATTCGGCCACGCTGTTGGGGTCGTCGACCGCGTAATACTGGTTCGTGTACCAGAATGTGCACTCGTCGACCGGATCGACATTGAGCGAGCTGTAGTCCCCCCAGCGCGACCTCGTATCGCGCTGGACGAAGCTTCCCGCCTGCAGCTCCGTCTCGCCCTGCGTCAAGCCTCCGGGCGGATCGGACGCCAAGCGCCCCGCGTAACGGATCGATGGGAACGTCTCGAGGCTCGACACACTGTAGCCGACGGCCAGGTTGCCGCGGTTGTCAATCGCCGCGCTCCCCATCCAGCGGTTGTCTTCATCCGGCGCGAAGCTCGCCTGCTCGTGCACTGCGAATGCGCCGTCCGGCAGTGGACGTCGCAGCTCGTAGTAGCGGACGCCAGCTTGGTGCGTGTCGATTGTCGTCCCGGTCCCAACGTTCACCGTGTGATTGACCACGAGAGACTCGTGATTGCCAAACTTCCGATAGACGAGACGGTGCATCAGCCGATCGGAGATTGCATCGAGCGACTCCGTCTCGACATCCGCGGGCGCTGGTTGCTCGACGTCGTCGGCGTCAGGCGGCGTGAGCGGATCGAAATCTGCCACGACCAGTGGGCTATCGGCGCGCTCGCTGAACGTGGAGGCCTCCGGCTCGTCGAACTTCGCGCGGAGCTCGAAGATGCGCAGCGCGTCACTCTCATCACCGAACTCGGTCGCCGTGAAGTACACGAAATAATTCGGCGTGCCCTGGGGGGGAGGCGCACCGTCCAGGTCCGTGGGCAGCATGCCGCCAATGGTCGGATCGAGTGCCTCGAGGTCGAAGTAGATGAAGCTTGCGTCCGGGTCGCCCTGCAGCATCCGTACGCGATCGAAGGCAAACGCCCCGCCGCCCACGAATGAGGTCGTGAACTGGTTGTCCGTCATGTAATAGGCATCGGGCCACACGCCGAACTTCGGGTAGTCGTTGAACTTCTCGTTCGGCATTTCGAAGTCGTACGCGAAGTACCCGCCCGTGGGGTCGCCTGTCTTGGAGATGGCGATGCACTGATGCGAAATGGGTGCGGCGGCCGCGAGCTGCGTGAGCAGCCAGCGGTTCGCGAGATGGTCGTACAGCACGATCGGATCCCCATCGTCGTGCGTGGCGCACACACCGCCGATGTTCTGGAAGAGCTGACTCATCTTGAACGCTGGCGTCAGCGGCTCCCCCTGCTTGTCGAACACGCGGTAGACGATGTTGACGGCCTGGACGTAGTGGTTCGGCCCGACGTCTCCGACGGTGTCGGGAGGCAACACGCCAAACCCGAACTGGTCGACGTTGTCCTGGTTACTGACGCCCTCGAATGACAGGAGCGGAGATGGGATGGCTGGCTGGGGGGCAACGCGCTGGGCAGCCGCGTCGCCGGTCGTTGCTGGGGCAAGCGCCTGCTCGGCCCCCTCACCCTTGGGCAAGGGCCGATTGCGAATCTCTCGCGGCTCCTTCCCCTCGACTCGGCCCGGGTCCCGCTCGCTCGCTTTCAACGGCTCCGGCCGCAGATCGCGCACCGGACGCGTTACACCTGACCGCACCGCGCCCGCGACTTTCGTGGGTCGAAGCGAAGCGGATTCTCCCTGGGCTCTCGCAACCGTACCGGTGCCGCCAGGCGAACCAAGCGTCCCGATGACGAGAAGGACCACCCCCAATCCAGACCATCGGACGGCCTTGCTCATCGCGCGCTCCCCAGTTTGGCAAGCAATGGAAACGAAAGGTCCAAAAGACCAGTCTCAGTGGCTATGGTCCATGCGAGCGCCACCGGCGCCGGTTGGGGATGAAGACTACTCCCGTAGGGTCTCTGGGCGCAAGCTGGGCCGGCTCAGAGGGTGAGGGGGTGAGGGGTGAGCCGGTTCGGCCCAACATCGCTCCGCTCCCAGCGGCCGCTGCGCAGCGAATCGCCCTTCACCTTGTCACCTGGTCACCTTGTCACCCACGTCGCTTCCGCCCTTCAGCACCATGCCAGGTCTCGCCCCTGTCGGCTTGTCATCGCGGATGACGAAGACCCCATTGACGAGGACGTGGGGGATACCGGTCGCGTAGGCATGTGGCTTTTCGAAGGTGGATGGTGCGTCGACCTGCTTCTGGTCGAACAAGACGAGGTCGGCTCGAGCGCCAGCTTCGATCACGCCGCGATCTCGAAAGCCGAAATGCGACGCAGGCAGGGAGGTCATCTTACGCACAGCCTCCTCCAACTGCAGCGTCTGCGTCTCGCGAACGTAGTGGGCCAACAGCCGGGCGGTGTTGCCATAGCCGCGTGGGTGAGGGACGCCGTCGCCGAGCTCGAGCACGCTGGCATCGGATGCCACGGCCACTGACGGATCACGCATGATCCGACGCACGTCCTCCTCCGACATCACGTGATAGACCATCCGTGCGCCGCCGGCGCGCATCAGAGCACGCGCAACCTCGAGCTGATGTTCAAGACTTCGCGAGCCGTGGCGTTTCTCGGCGATGTCGGCAATCGAGAGACCGTTGACCGACGGATCGGCCTCGTGGGAGGCGACGATGGCAAAGGCGAAATCCTTGAAGCCGCGCTCCGTCAGCGTGGCGCGTATTTCCTTTTGAATACGCTGCCACGTCTCCGTGTCTGCCAGTCGCTTCTCGATGGCGGCCGCTCCACCTTCGAGCACCCACGATGGAAACCGTATGCTGAGTGAGGAGCTGGACGCGGCGTAGGCGTACTGATCAGCGCGCACGTCGACGCCTGCTTGCTGGGCGTCCTGGATTGCCTGCAACAGCTGTGTGCTGCGGCCCCATCGGCTTGGGCTATCGATCTTCAGGTGCGAGATCTGGACGGGGCAGCTGGCCTGGCGCCCCACCTCGATGGCTTCCGTTACGGCGCGCTCGACGGCGGTCCCCTCGTTGCGCATGTGCGTCGTGTAGAGCCCACCCGACCGGCACGCCTCTTCCGCAAGCGCCACGATCTCGGGTGTCTCCGCATACGTTCCCGGAACGTATTCCAGTCCCGTCGATAGGCCGATCGCACCGTCACGCATGGCCTGAGCGACCATGGCGCGCATGCGCTCGAGCTCACGGTCGGTAGGCGGCCGACGCGCGCGGCCCATCACCGTCGCGCGCACCGTATTGTGGCCAACGAGCGTCGCGACGTTCAGGGCGACTTTCGTGCGCTCGATCTCACGAAGCGCCTCGCCGACATCCACGACTGACGAGCCGCAGTTGCCCGCGACAATGGTCGTGACGCCCATCCGCGTGAAGTTCTCCGCGTCCGGCGTTCGAGCAACGCGGTCGGCGTGCGTGTGCACATCGATGAAGCCGGGTGCCACCACCAGGCCCTGCGCGTCGATGATGGTCTCCGCTGACGTCGCATCGAGCTGCCCCACTTCCGTGATGCGTCCATCTTTCACGGCCACGTCGCCGGTAAATGGTGCTCTACCCGTGCCGTCCACGACGAGCCCACCGCGGATCAATATGTCGACCGACGCATCACTCTGCGCTGCCTGACGTTGCGCCGCAGCAACGCGCGTGATGTCCAAGAGCCCGCCCTGCGCGAGCAACAAGATCAGTGGAAGCACATATCGTTCGAGGCGCACGCGCATCATTCTACCTGGAGTATCTGAGATTGCCGGACCAACTGTTTCGGTACGTTGTGGCGTGCTACGTGGTCTATAGTGGCCGCACTCGGATGTTCCGCCATTTCACGACCAGCGGCTGACTCTTCGTCACGCCGGAGCCCGCGTGGATCGGCAGGTCGAGCTCGCGGTTGCTCACGCCGTGGACCTGCAGCCCGATGAATCCGCGGCGGTGTGTCTTGTAGACCTCATGATTGACGATGTCTTCGATCTGGTGGCCATTGACCCACGTCTGAATCCGCGGCCCTCTCGCAACAATGCGCAGCTTGTTCCAACCGTCGTCGATGAAATGAGGATGGCCTTGGTCGATCTTCTCCTGTGACGATAGCCAGTCGGTGCCCAGCGCCTCGCCGTACAGAAGGCCGGTTGCCGGCTGCCCTTCGTAGAATCGCCTGATTTCGACTTGCGGACCATTGACTCGGCCGGCGGCGGACTCAAAGGCTCGGCCTGTCCCCTTGATGGGGCGGACCTGGGTCCGGATCTGGATGCCCGAATTGGTGATCCTATCGATAGCAGTCTCGAGCTCGAGCTCGAAATCGTCGAACTCCCGCAGCGAGCACAAGAAGGAGTTCATGGCTGCGCTTCCTTCCACGGTCCTGCCCACGATGGCGCCGTCTTCCACCGTGAAGTTGTGTGCACCGTTCATGTGAACCCAGCCATCCAAGCTGGAGCCGTCGAACAACTCGATCCACTCGGAGCTCCCTATCGGAGGCGAGCTCTGGCTCGTCTGCTGAGATTCGTCGCTGGGCTCGGGCAGCGCGAAGGCGATAATGGAGTCGCCAGACTTGGTGGCATTCTTTCCGCTTCCGCCGGCGGCGATCGCGAGGTACTGTCTGCCGTCGATCATGTACACGCTCGGTGTCGCGTAGCCGCCGGCCGGCAGTTGATGCTCCCAGAGCATCCTGCCCGAGTGCTTCTCGAACGCGCGAATCTTCTCGTCAGCAGTCGCAGCAATGAAGATCACGCCTCCCGCCGTCGCCACGGCCCCGCCGAAGTTCAGCGTGCCCGTATGGCGGATGCCCTTCGCCGCCAGCCGAGGATACTCACCGAGCGGTACCGTCCAGTTGATCTCTCCCGTGATGAGATCGATGGCGTTGAGCGTTCCCCACGGCGGCGAGATTGCCGGCACGCCGTGTGGATCGAGGAACAGCGGATAGCCATCGAGCGTGTAGCGGTCGGGAATGCTCTCGGGGTTGACGATGCTCTCGACCTCGCCCGGTGGCATCGTCAAGTAGGCTGACAGCGCGCTCAACTCGCGCGGACCGAACTGTCGGAAGGCAGGCATCGCATTGCGCCCTTGCTTGATCACCGTCTCGATCTCCTCAGGTGTCTTCTTCATATCCAGAAGGGCGGGCGTCTGCGGCGGCACGCCTTGTCTCTCGGCGCCGTGGCACGCGGCACAGGTTCGGTCATAGATCTGGCGACCCAACTGCGCTGGAGTTGCTTCGACATCGCCAGGCAGCTCATGGACCGCTCTGAGCCGGTTGATCGTCGGCACCTCGTTCACGTTGACGTAGAGCAGGTTCAACATCGGATCGAAGCTCGCGCCGTGCCATTCGGCGCCGCCCAGATGACCTGGCGTCGTGATCGTGCCCTGCAGGCTGGGTGGTGTGTAGATCGGCCCCGACAGGTACCTTCGAAAGGTTTTCAGCGCGTGGACGCGCGCCTCCGGCGTGATGTCGGTCAGGTCTGCCTCGGTGAGTGACTGTCTCACCAGTGGTCGCGGTATGCGCGGGATGGGCTGAGTCGGGGATGCCTCTTCCCCAGGAACGGTTGAACGTGGAACGGGAACCTCGTCGACCGGGAACAACGGCTTGCTGGTATCTCGGTCGAGCACGAAGGTGAAGCCCATCTTCGTGAGCTGGACGACCGCGTCTCGGGGGGTGTCTTCAGTCCTGAGCGTTACCAGGATCGGCGCTGGCGGGTTGTCATAGTCCCAGAGGTCGTGGTGAACGGTCTGATAGTGCCACTGCAGCTCGCCGGTGGCCGCATCGATCGCCAGCACGCAGTTGGCAAACAGATTGTCGCCCTTGCGAAAGCCGCCGTAGAAATCTTCGGTCGCAGAACCGGTCGCCGCAAACAGCCACCCTCGCTTCTCATCGATCGTCAAGCCGCCCCACGCATTGGCGCCGCCGTAGCTTTCTCCCTCGACCCACTCCCAGGTCTCGTGTCCCGGCTGACCGTCGCGCGGGATGGTGTGAAAGATCCATTCGAGATCTCCCGACACCGTGTCGTAAGCGCGGATGTGTCCCGGCGAGGCATCGTAGCTCTCGTTGACGCGTGACGCGATGATCAGCAGGTTCTCGAACACGGCGCCAGGCGACGTCATCTCGATGACTGCCGTCGTCGGGTCGACGCCGAGGTCCTGCCTGAGGTCGATGAAGCCGCCCCGTCCGAACGACGTCATCAGGGCGCCCGATGTCGCGTCGATGGCGTAGACGCGGTCTCGGACGAAATGGAAGATTCGCTCGCCCTCAGCGCCTTTCCAATAGGTGACACCGCGATTGCGCAGCCTGACAATCTTGCCGTCGTTGTACTTGGCCGGATCGAACACCCAGCGCTCCCGACCTGTCGCCGCATCCAAGGCCCCCGCTTTCAAGCTCGGCGTCGTCACATACATCACGCCGTTCACGACGATCGGGTTGACGTGCATCGTCGAGCGCTCGTTCGCATCACGCGTACGGTATTCCCACACGGGCCGGAGCTTGTGGACGTTCGCCGCGTGGATTTGGGCAAGCGGGGCGTATTGGTTGCCCTTGGGATCGCCTCGATAGACGGGCCAGCCCACGTCGACGCCGTTGTCGGTCGTCGCGCGGCTCAATGCCACGGTCGTGGTCGCGCACAACGCGACCGCGATCATGTACGGGATACACCGGTGTTTTCTCATCACCCTTCTTCAGCACGCTGGGCGGTTCCGACACCCGGCGCCGGCGGCAAGAACCTGAACCATCGGATGTCCACGGGCACAGTATATACGCGGGAAAACGGGGGCTGTCCCCGTTTCCCGCTTAGAATTGAACCCCATGGATTCGTTTCTCCCGATTCTCACGATCTTCGTCCTCGCCGCGTTCCTGGGCTTCGAGCTGATCTCGAAGGTGCCACCGCTGCTCCACACGCCGTTGATGTCTGGGGCCAATGCCATCTCTGGCATCACCATCGTCGGGGCGCTCATCTCGGTGGCCACGCCCAATCCGGTCACGACGATCCTCGGCCTGGTGGCACTGGTGTTCGCAACGACGAACGTTGTGGGCGGCTTCCTCGTCACCAACCGCATGCTCAGCATGTTCAAGAAGAAGGATTGACGCCGTGCCCGACCGCGCGCTCATCAACCTCGGCTACCTCGTCGCCTCGGCGCTCTTCATCCTCGGCATCAAAGGACTCACGCACCCGCGGACTGCCGTTCGGGGCAATCGGCTCGGCGCCCTCGGCATGCTCATCGCGATCATCGTGACCCTGTTCGATCGCGAGATCCTCACGGCAGAGCCGCAGAGCTGGATGATGCTCGCCGTCGGTCTCAGCGTCGGCGCGGCGATCGGCGCGACCTTGGCGCTCAGGGTGCAGATGACGGCCATGCCGCAGATGGTGGCGTTGCTGAACGGCTTCGGCGGCGGCGCCTCGGTGCTCGTGGCGGGCGCCGCATTCCTCGACACGGACCCGGCGTTGGTCACCGTGCAAGTCGCATCTGCCACGGCCGCCTCGGGCATCATCGGCGCCGTGACCTTCTGGGGCAGCCTCGTCGCGTTCGACAAGCTGCAGGAATGGCTCCTGCCGGGCCGGCCAGTCCAGGTTCCAGGCAGGCAGATCACGAGCGCGGTACTGCTGGTCGTGGCCTTGGCGCTCGGCGGCCTCCTCGTGCAGGATCCCCAGGCGACGTGGGCCTACGTCGCGCTCGTGGTCGTGGCCTCCGTGCTGGGCGTGACGGTGACTCTTCCCATCGGCGGCGCGGACATGCCGGTTGCCATCGCCCTGCTCAACTCTTACTCCGGCCTCGCGGGCGCAGCGACCGGGTTCGTGCTGAACAATAACGTCCTCATCATCGCGGGCACGCTGGTCGGCGCCTCCGGCTTCATCCTCACGCAGATCATGTGTCGTGCGATGAACCGCTCGCTTGCCAATGTGTTGACCGGCGCGATCGCTGCCGGCACCGCGGCCAGCGCCGATGATGTGTACGGCGGCCGCGTGAAATCGACGTCAGCGGAAGAGGTGGCGATGCTCTTCGACACGGCGCGCCGCGTCGTCTTCGTGCCGGGCTACGGTCTCGCCGTGTCACAGGCTCAACACGCCGTGCGCGACCTGGCGGCGCTGCTCGAAGCCCGCGGCATCGAAGTGGAGTTTGCCATCCACCCCGTCGCCGGCCGTATGCCAGGGCACATGAACGTGCTGCTCGCCGAAGCCGACATCTCGTACGACAAGCTGAGAGAGATGGACGAGATCAATCCCAGCTTCGAGCAGACCGACGTCGTCGTCGTGGTCGGCGCGAACGATGTCGTCAATCCGCTCGCCCGCACGGACCCGAAGAGCCCCATCGCCGGCATGCCCATTCTGGATGTGGACAAGGCGCGCACGGTCGTGGTCGTCAAGCGCAGCCTCAGCCCTGGCTTCGCCGGGATCCCCAACCCCCTCTTCGCCGCCGACAACACGCTGATGCTGTTTGACGACGCCAAAAAGGCGCTGACAGAATTGGTAGCTGCGGTCAAGGAAGCAGCAGCGTGAACACCGCATATCCGTAGGGCAGGCCTGGCCTGCCCACAAAGCGGCGCCCTTTGTTCGGCCGAACGTTGGCAGGCCTAAAGGCCTGCGCTCCGAAAGAATTCTTTCGGAGGCCCTGTCGTGTGGCATCTTCGCCTACCCGTTCGGCCTGCGGTATCATCTCGTTTACTTATAAAGATGATAAGGTGTACTCATGATAACAGCCGACCCGCAGCGACGCGCCGCGGTGCTGAACGAGGTGCTCGACATCCTCGGCCGGGAGGCGGCCGCGGACGATCGTGAGCTGCTGTGCAGCTTTGCCCCCATCATTTTCGCGGAGATGCCAGACCTCTTGGCGCTTCGCTTGCCAGCGGCGGCTCTAGCCGCCCGGCTGCAGCATTACTTCGCCTTCGTCGCCCGGACGATCCCGCCAGAAACGCAGCTCTATCGTGGCCTGCCCGGCATTCACGTCATGGTGCGCAACCCAGGCGAGGCGGATGCCACGGGCATCGGCATGACTGATGTGGACGGCGGCCGCCACGACGTCACGATTGTCGACATTCACACGCCGGATGCCCCGTTCCTGTTCGAAAGCCTCAAGAACTACTTCCAGCGCAAGGGCGTGCGTGTCTTCTCGGCGATCCATCCGATTTTCACGGTGCACCGCCAATGGGAGCGCATTGTGCGGATTGGCAGCGCCAACGACGACGGCGCACGGGAGCTGCTCTGCGAGTTCCGCATCGAGCGGGTCGAGAAGAAGGAGAAGCTGCACCACATCGAGCACCAGGTGTTTTCGCTGCTCAAGAGCGTGTTCCTCGCCGTCGAGGATTTTCCCGATATGAAGGGCACGCTTCGCGAGCTCACGCCGCGGCTGGCGGCGCGGCGCGGCGACACGCAAGAGCTCGAGGGAGCGCGCGCCTTCATCGAGTGGCTTCTCGACGAGAACTACGTGCTGTTCGGCATGCTTCGGTACCGCGTCGGTGAAGACGGACGGCCGCATGCGGACCAGGAAACCGCGCTCGGCGCGTTCAAGGACCCGGCGCTGCTACCCGTGGTCTTCCCAGGTCTGGTCGAGCAGGCGCAGGCCACCCTGCTTCCGCAGAATGGTGACGACCGGGTCGTAGACATCGACTACTCGGTGCGGGCGTATGCCATTCACCACCTGGAACCGATCGATGACGTCGTGGTCCGCGAATGGGGGCCCAACGGCGACCTCGTCGGAGCAACCGTGCTATTCGGCCGCCTCGCCAAGGGAGCGCTGGCCGAGCGCGCGCAAGACATCCCGATGTTGAAGGAGAAGCTGGCAACATTGCTGGCTCTCTTGGGAGCACGCCCCAACTCCCACGCGTTTCGCGAGACGCGCGCGATCTTCAACCATTTCCCGAAGCGCGAGCTCTTCTACGCGAGCACGGCAGACATCAAGCGGGTCATCGACCAGATGGTGCACATGGCCAGCGACGACGAGATCATCGTGACGACGCGGCAAGGCGCTGGCTACGCCGCGGCGCTGGTTGCCTTTTCCGATCTCCGTTACTCGCACAAGACCGAGGAAGACCTGAAGCTCGCGCTCGCCGATCGGTTCGGGCCCATTTCGTTCAACACGTGGGCCGACTGCGGCAACAACGTGGTGCTGGCGTTCTACTTCGACGCGGCCACACTCGAGCACCCGCTCGACGCCGAAAAGGCAAGGGAGATCGCGGCGCGCACCATCACGAGCTGGGAGGACCTCGTCGCCCATGAGATGGACGTCGCGTTCGGCCCGCTCGAGGGGCGCCAGTTGCTGCGAAAGTATCTGCGCACGGAGAGCCGGAGCGGCCTCTACCGCGAGACGGCGCAGCCGTGGGAGGTGCCTGAAGACGTCCGGCGGCTCGAGTCGCTCGAAGCACGGCTCGAGATGAACGTGCTCCGGGAGTCGCCGGAGCGCGTGTGCCTCAAGCTCTTCTCGCCGACGCCGCTCGGCCTCACGGAAACGCTGCGCACGCTCCAGCACCTCGGTCTCAAAGTCGTCGACGAGCTCGGCATGCCACTCGTCTTGCCCGAGGGCCGCAAGGGCTTCATGGAGCGGTTCAAGATCGAGGTGCCGCCGAAGATCGCCACGGCAGTCCTGGAGAACGAAGAGGGACTGCTGGACGCGCTTCGTGCACTCCACGAGGGGCGCGCCACTGACTGCCCGCTCAACGGCCTCATCCTGCTCGAAGGGCTCAGGTGGCGGCAGGTGGACCTCTTGCGCACGCTCCGGAATCACCTGCTCCAGATCCGCCCGCACTACAACGCCGACACGATCAACAGTGTGCTCCTACGGAACAGTAGGGTGGCCGCAGCACTCTTCCGTGAGTTCGCGGCGCGCTTCGACCCGGCGCTGCGGCTGCAGCGTGAAGAGGCGATGGAACAGCGTCAGGCGGATGTCGCTCATGTTTTGGGCAAGGTCGCCAGCCTGCGCGAGGACGAGATTCTGCGGGCGTTCGACAATCTGATCCGCGCGGCGGTCCGCACGAACTTCTACCAAACACCGGAGCGGCCCGTTATCTCGATCAAGATGGAAAGTGCGAGGGTCGAGGGGATGCCCTCGCCGCGGCCAGTGTATGAAATCTACGTGCACTCGCCCTTGCTGGAAGGCATCCACCTGCGCGGTGGAAAAGTGGCGCGCGGAGGCATCCGCTGGAGCGACCGGCATGACGACTTCAGGACCGAGATCCTCGGTTTGATGAAGACGCAGATGCTCAAGAACTCGATCATCGTGCCGGTGGGGTCCAAGGGCGGCTTCGTCCTCAAGGGCAGCGTGCCGCAGCGCCCGGCCCTCGACGCTTATCTCACCAACCGCTATCGCCAGTTCATCTCCGGCCTCCTCGATGTCACCGACAACATCGTCGATGGCGACGTGATGCATCCACCCGACGTCGTGCGGCACGATGACGATGATCCGTACCTGGTCGTGGCCGCCGACAAGGGCACGGCCCATCTCTCGGACACGGCCAACGAGGTCTCAGCGCAGTACGGCTTCTGGCTCGGTGACGCGTTCGCGTCTGGCGGTAGCCACGGCTACGACCACAAGAAGGAAGGGATCACCGCACGCGGCGCGTGGGAGTGCATCCGGCATCATTTCCGCAATCTGGGGCACGACATCCAGGAGCAGCCGTTCACCTGCGCCGGCATCGGTGACATGTCGGGGGACGTGTTTGGCAACGCGATGCGCTTGAGCCGCGCGATGAAGCTCGTCGCGGCGTTCAACCACCGGCACGTCTTCATCGATCCCGACCCGGATCCCGAGAAGAGCTTTGCGGAGCGTGACCGATTGTTCGGGCTGCCGCGCTCGACGTGGACCGACTATGACGCCAGCCTCATCAGCGAGGGCGGCGGCATCTTCGACCGTTCGGCGAAGTCCATTCCCATCAGCCCGCAGATGCAGGCGTTGCTCGGGATCACGGCCAGCGAGGCCAGCGGCGAGGAGGTCATTCGCCACATTCTCAAGGCGAAGGTCGATTTGCTCTACAACGGCGGCATCGGCACCTACATCAAGGCCTCGGCGGAAGACGACGTGGAGGTAGGAGATCGCGCCAACGACCCGGTGCGCGTGGACGGCGGGGAGGTCCAGGCGCGTGTCCTCGGCGAAGGGGGCAACGTCGGTGTCACGCAGAAGGGACGGATCGAGTACTGGATGGGCGAAGGGCTGTGTAACACGGATGCGATCGACAACTCCGGCGGCGTCGACATGTCGGATCACGAGGTCAACATCAAGATTCTCCTCAACCTGCTCACCCGGCGTGGCGTCATCGGCAGTCGCAAGGAGCGCAATCGCACGCTCGAGGAGATGACCGACGAGGTCTCGGAGCTCGTGCTGGCCGACAATCGGCATCAGGCGGTGGCCATCACGCTCGACGGGCTGCGGAGCGCGCAACACTACGAAGAGTTCCTCGATGCCATCGATCACCTCGTCAGCCTGCAGGTGCTGAGCCGTGAGAACGAGGACCTGCCCAGCCGCGACGAGCTCCTGGCCAGCCCGACACGTGACCGGGGTATCCCTCGACCGATTCGCGCAGTTCTCCTGGGCTACACGAAGATCTGGGCGTTTACCGAGGTTCTGGAGGCCGAATGGGTGGACACGGACGTCGCCCTCCCGCTTCTCGAGCGCTACTTTCCTCGACGTCTTCGCGAAAGCTTCCGCGAGCACTTCCCGACGCACCCGCTCAGACGCGAGATCGTTGCAACGATGGCAGCCAACCACCTCGTCAACCACGCAGGCGTCTCGTTCCTACCACGGATCGCGAGAACAACCGGCGCCGATATGGGGCAGATCGTCGCCGCGTACCTCGAAGTGGATCGCGAGCTGGATGCCGACACAGCACGCCAACAACTGCTCGAGTCTGGTCTTTCGCTCGACGACGAGCTCGCGAAGCTGCTCGAGATCGAGGAACGGATCGAGGCCGGCGTTCTTGAGAGGTTCGAGGTGCGAGGTGCGAGGTTCAAGGTTCAACGTGCAGGCTCCGCCCTCTCGGGCGGCTGACGCCGGCCCTCAAGGTGCGACTCCAATCCCGAACCTCCAACCTGAACCGCGAACCCTCCAACCTCCTACGTTTGACCTCGACCCCGAGACGTCCAAACACCCCCACCTCGAACCTTGAACCTCGAACCTCGAACCTCGAACCTTGCATTTCCGCTCGACGTCCCCAAGAATTTCTCCATGTCGAACATTACATTCATCGGTCTGGGCGTCATGGGGTACCCGATGGCTGGTCACTTGGCGGCCGCTGGTCATGACGTCGTTGTGTACAACCGCACGGCCGCAAAGGCGGATGCGTGGGTGAAACAGCACCGCGGTCGCAGCGCACCCACGCCACGCGAAGCCGCGCGCGACGCGGACTTCGTCATGGCCTGCGTCGGCAACGACGCGGACGTGCGCGCGGTGACGCTGGGAGAGACGGGGGCGTTTGCCGGTATGAAGTCGGGCGCCATCTTCATCGATCACACCACGGCGTCCGCACGCCTCGCGCGGGAGCTCGACGCCGAGGCCCGCGGGCGCGGTCTAGGGTTCCTGGATGGGCCAGTCTCGGGCGGCCAGGCTGGTGCCGAGCGTGGTCAGTTGAGCGTCATGACCGGCGGCGAGCCGGAGACGTTCAGTAAGGCGGAGCCGGCTCTCGAGGCGTACGCGAAGGCTCTGGTGCTGGTTGGTCCGGCCGGATCTGGACAGCTCACCAAGATGGTCAATCAGATCTGTCTCGCCGGCCTCATCCAAGGACTGGCGGAGGCGCTTCATTTCGTCAAGCAGGCAGGCATCGACACGGAGCAGGTCTTGTCCGTTGTGTCACGCGGCGCCGCACAGTCCTGGCAGATGGACAACCGGGCCAAGACGATGCTCGAGGGACGCTTTGATTTCGGGTTTGCGGTGCAGTGGATGCGGAAGGACCTGGGTATCTGTCTCGATGAGGCTCGCCACAACGGCAGCCGGCTTCCAGTGGCGGCGCTCGTGGATCAGTTCTATGCCGAGATCGAGGCGAGAGGCGGAAGCCGCTGGGACACATCGAGCCTCATCGCTCGACTCGAGCAATCGTAGAGGTTCGCTGTATACTGCTGCTATGCATCACAGGAGGACGGGGTGTGCCAAGCGCGGGACACCTCCGTCCGTTGGGCTCCGATCAAGCATGGGGCTCCTCCTTGCCGCAGGCGTGCTCGTCGGAGCTACGCGCTCCGGCCAGGCGCTGCAGCAACCCGTGAACGGCGCACCGGTTGCGGCACGCGCGTCGCTCGCCGAAGAGGGGCTGACGAGCACCACCGACAGGGCGGCGCCGTTTGCCATGTGGCTGCAAGGCATTCGCGAGGAGGCCCTCGTTCGCGGCATCCGACCGGAAACCGTGCGGGAAGCGCTCGAAGGCATAGAACCGGTCGCCCGGATCCTCCGGCGCGACCGTGCCCAAGCGACAGGAACCGGTGACAGAGAAGCGTACATCAAACGCCGACTGACCCCTGCAATGGTGCGCGCCGCGCGTAGGCAGCTCGCGACGCACCGCAGTGTGCTCGAGCAAATCGAGGATACCTACGGGGTCCAGCGCCGCTTCGTCGTGGCCATCTGGGGACTCGAGTCGAGCTTTGGTCAGCTCGGTGGGCGCCAGCCCATGATCCCCACGTTGGCCACGCTCGCCTACGACCCTCGGCGCACCGGCTTCTTCCGGCAGGAGCTCTTCGCCGCGCTCGAGATCCTCGACCGCGGCGACATCGAGCTTGCCGAGATGCGCGGATCTTGGGCGGGTGCGATGGGGCAGCCCCAATTCATGCCGAGCAGTTACCTGACGTTCGCGCAGGATTTCGACCGGGACGGCCGGGCGGATATCTGGGCCACGCCTGCTGACGTGTTCGCGTCGATTGCGTACTACCTGAAGAGCCACGAGTGGTCGTCCGATCGCACATGGGGACGCCCTGTGCGGGTGCCCAACGCCAGACGTGCTGCCATTGCCGAGGCCGCACCACCGCGCGACGAAGGGTGCCGTGCGATGCAGGAAATGTCACGCCCGTTGCCCCTCAGCGCGTGGGACGAGCTAGGCGTTCGCCGCGCCAATGGCACCCGACTGCCCCAAGTGGACGTCGCGGCGTCGCTGGTGCGCACCAACCCAAGGACCGCTTACCTCGTCTATCCGAACTACGAGGCACTGCTCCAATACAACTGCGCGCACGGCTATGCGCTGAGCGTCGCTTTGCTCGCTGACTACGCCACAGGATGACGTTTGCGCGCCAGCGTCAGCCCATCGCCGATCGGGATCAGGCTCAGGTCAACACGCTCGTCGGTGTGGAGCTTCTCGTTCAGCGCGCGGAGCGCTCGCGTGTCTTCGTCCTGCACGGTGAGATCCGCTACCTTGCCGCTCCAGAGCACGTTGTCGATCGCGATGAGGCCGCCCGGCCTGATGAGCGCGAGGGCGCGCTCGTAGTAGGTTTGGTAGCTCTTCTTGTCGGCATCGATGAACGCGAAGTCGAAAGTACCGGCCCCACCCGCAGCCAGCAGGTCGTCTAGCGTGCTCAGAGCTGGGCCCAACCGCAGCTCGATCTTCCGTGCCACTCCTGCCTCTTCCCAGTATCGGCGCGCGACGTCGGTCCACTCCTTACTGATGTCGCACGCGACAATGCACCCGTCGGCTGGGAGCGCGAGCCCGACCGCCAACGTGCTGTAGCCGGTGAAGACGCCGATCTCCAGCGTTCTGCTCGCGCCCACTAGCCGGACCAGCAGGGCCATGAGCTGGCCCTGCTCCGGTGAGACCTGCATCCGCGCTCGATCGTGCGCCAGCACGTTCGTCTCGTCGCGAAGGCGCCGAAGAAGCGGCGGCTCACGCAGCGACACACGCTGCAAGTAGGCGTAGAGCGCTTCGTCCAGGTCGAGGGTTCGGCTGGCCATCAGGAGCCCATCACCGTCACAGTTGGCCCAGAATCTCGTCCGCTCTGGTAATGGTGCACTGGCCCGGCGCCTCTTCCACGTTCAGGCTCTTGACCTGCCCGTTGTCCACGACCATGGAGAAGCGCTTGCTACGGATCCCGAGACCGAAGCCGGAGCCATCGAAGTCGGCACCCAACTTCTTCACGTAGTCAGCGTTCCAGTCGGAGAGCATGAGAACCTTGTCGTCCGCCCCGCCCGCCTTGCTCCACCCGTCGAGCACGAAGACGTCGTTGACCGCCAGGCAGGCCACCGTGTCTACCCCTTTCGCCTTGATCGCATCGTACTGTTGCACGTAGGTCGGCAGATGTTGCTTCGTGCAGACGCCCGTGAATGCGCCAGGCACACCGAACAGTACCACTTTCTTGCCGCCGAAGAGCTCTTGGACCGAGCTGTCCTTTGGTCCTTCTGTCGTCAGCGTCTTGAACGTGCCCTCAGGCAGCTTGTCACCAATTTTGATCATCGAATGCTCCTTGATTCTGTCGTGCGGGGAGACCCCGCGGTGTCCTATCGCGCCCGCCAGCCGCGCCGTATCAGTCGAGGCAGCAGCAGGTGCGGCAACCTGTGATCATATCTGACACGGGCACGGCGTCGCTTGTGTACCCTGATTGGCGGTGATTGGCGCGCCCTTAACCGCACCTACGAGCGCGGGTGGCCCTATCAAGATGCCCAAGCTGAGCGCTGGACTGCTGATGTTTCGGGAGCATGACGGGCAGCTCGAGGTGTTGCTCGTTCACCCGGGCGGACCCTTCTTCAGGAACAAGGACGCCGGCGCCTGGACGATTCCGAAGGGTGAGCCAGACGAGGGTGAGGATCTACTCGACGCCGCCTGCCGCGAGTTTCAGGAGGAGATCGGCGTCGCACCCGAGGGCCCGTTTCTCCCGCTCACGCCGGTGAAGCAAAAGGGAGGCAAGGTCGTGCACGCCTGGGGCGTGCGCGGTGACTGCAACCCGTTCGCCATCAAGCCGAACCGCTTTACGCTGGAGTGGCCGCCGCGATCCGGCCGCATGCGGGAGTTCCCGGAGATTGATTACGCGGCGTTCTACCCGCTCGACATCGCGCGGCAGAAGATCAATGCAGCGCAGGAGGCTCTCCTCGACGAGCTGACACGCCTCCTGGTCTAGACTCGTGAGCCGACTCACTGGTCGTCGTCATCGCGTCGAGAGGTCGATGGCAGATCGGTTGCGGGCAGCGTCAGCTTTCGCAGCAGGGAGTTGCCAAGACTCAGACCGAAGCCGGTGCCGATACCCTCGACACCGAGCACCTGCACTTGCTCGGGGATGAGACGCTCGATGAATGCGCGCTTGATACGGGCAATGCGGAGATCGAGATCTCGCTCCAGCATTTCCCGAGAGGCTTTCAAGGCAAGCGCCTTTTCGACCTTCGCTTTCCAGGTGGCAACCTCTTCCCGGACCTTCGACAAGCTTTCCTCGAGGCGCTGTCTGGCGTTGATGAGCAGCTCTTGTCGTCGTGTGTTCACCTCTTCGGTGATGTGGGTCTCGAGCGTAATCCGCTGCTGTTGGAGCTGTAGGGCTTCGTTGCGAGCCGCCTTCCGCTCGCGGCGGATGGACGACTCCACGACCTTCACCTCCGCCTCCAGCCGCACCTGCTTCTTTTCCGTCATAGCGGAGATGCTCTTCAAACCGGTGCGGACCTCCTCGAGGTCGTCGAGGATCGGGTTCTCGGCGTCCGGCATCGTTGCGCGCACCGTGCTCACGCCACAAGAGTCGCTGAGGTAGCGGTTCAGCGCGTGCCCGAGATTGTCGAGCCGGTCGCGCCCCATGAACTTCACCCGCGAGTCGGTGACCGACACGATCATCCGGAGCACGACGTAGGACGCGTAGAAGTTCACAATCTTCATGAGCGAGGCAGGCGAGGTGTTGGTGATGAACGTGGATGAGTCGGTGACCCGCAGCGTGATCTGGTTTCGAAGCGAGATGGACGCGAAATCGCCGGTGTAGCCCGCGTTCGTGGTGTCCACCACCTGGTCGCGCTGCGAGACCAGGAACGGGATGAAGTAAGGGTACCAGAGGTGCCAGTTTCGTCCGCGCCGCGCCTTGCGCTCTGGAATCGGCTTGCCATAGCGGCACACGACGCCCTCATAGCCCTCGGGCACGTCGATCTTGGCATTCAGTACGTAACCGACGAGAAAGTACCCAACGCCGGCCAGGAAGAAGAGAATCGAGAGCAGCTTCCAGCTCGAGGGCAGGACGGTCAGGAAGAAGAACCCGAGCGACATGGCGGCAATTCCGGAGATGCTCCGGCGGTCCGGCACGTAGCTCAGGATCTCGCTCTCGTTGACGCCGGCAAACTGTCGGATGTCGCCGGCGGTCGCTTTCTCGACCACGCCAACGATGCGCGTCAGACGCTCCTGCACCGCTTCTGCGGCGCGCTCGGCGCCGGCAGTCATGGCGCCCGAAACGGCCGTGCGGCCGCTGCCGAGGCTCTCGTCGACGACTCCCGAAAGATGTCGCTCTACGACCTTGCGAACCGTGGCCATTGTGTACGTTCCTTCGTGGCTCGGGCTGAAGACGGTCTTGCGCCTGTCAGACAGTGCCGACGGGCTCCACCTCCGTCACCCCGGCATCCTTCTCGATCTCGGTGATACGCGCCATCACTTTGTCGGGCTGATACGCCACCGTCGAGACGCCGGAATCGATGCGGACCTCGTCGAGCGACCCCCGGATGCGCTCCATGAACTCGTCGATCTGGATGGCCTCCGTCTCCCGCTCGATGGTCTCTGTCGCGGTCTTCAAGGCCCCCGGGTCGACCTCGCCCTCGCGCTTGAGGATTTCGAGGGCCGCTCTCGTGCCGGTCTCTCCGATGACACGCTCGAAGATGTCGACCGCTGGCACGAGCTGGTCGGCCGAGATGTTATCGATCAGCACCGTCCCGAGCGCAGGCACATAGCGTCCGACGTTCGCTTCGAAATGCGACAGCAGGTCGTCCATTTCCGTGAAGTAGCGCTCGAGACCGGCCGTGTCGATGTGCTTGGCGCGAATCGTCAAGCGCAGACCCTCGATTTTCGCGAGGACGGTGGCGAGGATGCCTTCCGCCAGGTTCTTCATCGCGGTCGTCCGCGCATAGACAATTGCTTGACGATTGTCCTCGTCTGCCAGGGTGCCGTTGACGGCTTTGATCTCCTGGATGATCTTCCGGATTTCGAGCAGTGCGAGCTGCTTGGCCGAGACCTTCGCGACGATCTCCTCTTCGATCTCCTCGCCGATAATCTCCTTCAACGCCTCGGTGGCCTGATCGAGACGGGTGAGCGACGAGATGAGCGGCACAGCCAAGGTCTCGAGGAACTCATTGGGAACCGTGTTCTTCATCGGCAGATAGTCCACGATCTCAATGCCGTAGTCCTCCGCCAGCTGCTGAAGGCGTGGCAGGATGGCGCGCCGCTTCGGGCTCATGGGCTCGGAGAGATCGAAGCTCGAGACGTCCATCGCGTCGATCTCCGACATCTCGGTCAGCGAGTCCACGGACAGGTCGGATTGCTCCAAGGCGCCCAGCCGCTCGGTGATGCTCTCGCCAGCCTGGCGGCTAGGTATCGACACCGGATCGACGAGAAACCGATTGAACTCGGTCGCGGGGATCCTCAGCGCTTCCTCCTGAATGGCCGATGCGTGCAGCTTCTCCAACTGCTGCAGGAAGCGCGGGAACCCTCCCTTCACGAGGAGCCTGAAGCTGTCTTTCACGCGGAGGAAGAACGCGCCGGTGTGCGACAGCGTGATGTTGTCCTTCGTCGTTGCGTCCACGCGTGCCGCGGGGAGCAGGAAGTACTTGGTGGAGACGACGGCCAGAGGATAGACGCGCGGGTCGAGGACGACGCGGAGCTCGCCGTAGCGGACGGTGTCCACGATCTTCTTGTGACGCGCCAGATGGATTTCGGCCCCGGACTGTCCGACGAACACGCTGCTCTTGAACTGCGCCACCGCGAAGTAGAGGAGGTACCAGAAGAGCGCCAGCAGCCACGTGCCCGTGGAGAGCAGGGTCCAGTCCCTCAACTGGACGAACATCGCTGGTGCGCCATCGCTGATGGGCAGCCAATTGAGCGGCTGGCGAGCGAAGACAAGGCCAACGACGACGACAAGGCCGAGGAGGCGCAATGCGAGCCCCACGAGCCGCAGGCCGACCCATGACACGCTCACGATGCCAATGTGGTTACCGTGCTGATCCTGAGTGCCGATGAGACGGAGCGCCTCGGCGTAGCTCGCTTTGACGTCAGTAACACCGGACCGGACGGGCGGCTCGCGTTCTGCCATGGTAAGTCTCGGGAAGCGTACGCGATTATACCGCTCACGTCGAGCTCGTGATGAAAGAGCTTACCCGCCCGCCTTCTCCGGTGCGGTGACCTTGATGATGTAGTAGAGGAACGGGGTGCTGACCTCGGTGAACTGGTGCGGCGTGCCATGCGGCACCACGAGCATGTCGTCCTTCGCCAGCGGGCGCGTGTCGCCGCCGTCGATGCTCGGCCCGCGAATCTCACCCGCTTCGGTGGTCTTGCCGTCCACGACCGCACCGCCGGTGACAATGGTGGCCGTGCCTGAGAGGACGTAAAAGATGTCGGTGTCGCGCTCGTGGACCTCCGCCTCACCCGGTTCGTCGCGATGGCCTGCCAGAACCTTGTACGCGGCATCTTCAAGAATGGTACCGCCCTTCTCGAACGCGGCTGTGACCTCACGCCCCGGCAGGAACCTCACACCAGCGCTGGGCTCCTGCAGCGTGACATCCGCACGCGCCAGAAGCACGATGCCAACCACGGTTCCCCACACCGTGATCTGACTGGGCCGAACAGAAGACCTCCTCATCGCCTACCTCCCTTTTCTCCAATGCAGACTACTCGGTCACCGTGGGTTCCCATCCCTTCTCGTATTCTCGCCCCCACAGCTTCGCCGCTTCTGGATCGTCTTTCACGTGGCCCGTCTCTGGATCGCAGTGCAGCACATGCCCCGTTCGAGATGCAATATTCCCGAGATGGGCCAGCATCGTGCTCTTGTGCCCCTCGTCTATTGGAGCGTTGAGGGTCGCCTCGCCGCGAATCGCATCGAGAAAATTCGCGATGTGCACGGCGTCGAGCGTAGCACCAGGTCCAACGGTGCCCTGGTCCGAGGAGGCCGCGGTATCGTCGACCTCGGTGACCAGCTCGTCTTTCAGGTCGTACACGCGATACCCGTTGCGATCGATGACGAGCGTTCCTTGTTCACCGTGGAACGTGATACCAGCGCCGCTCGCATCGAGCCGATGCGGCGCACAGCTCCGCCCCTCCCAGGTAATCATCTTGTTGTCCGCAAACTCCCAGGTCGTCATTTCCGTGTCCGGACACTCCCAGTCGTCGTCATACCTGTAGCGCCCGCCGGCGGCGGTCACGCGCGTGGGCAGGCCGACGCCCAAGCCCCATCGCGCCATGTCCAACAGGTGAGTGCCGTTGTTGCCCACCTCGCCTGTACCCCAATGCCAGAACCAGTGCCACTCGTAATGGATGAAATTGTCCTTATAGGACCGGCGAGGTGCGGGTCCTTGCCACAGCTCATAGTCGAGCCAGTCGGGCACGGCCGTCTCGCGCCCGCGCCCGATCGACGGCCGGTTGTTGGCGTACCACGTCGCGGCGTAGTAGGGACGGCCAATAACGCCTGTTTCGAGCTGCTCCATTGCCCGGACCACATTGCTCCATGAGCGACGCTGCGTGCCGAGTTGCACCAGACGCTTGGATCGATTGGCCGCAGCCACCAGCAGCTCACCTTCGTTGGGGTTGTGGCTCGCCGGCTTCTCGAGATACACGTGCTTCCCGGCGGCGACCGCCATGATCGCCGCAGGCGCGTGCCAATGGTCCGGCGCGGCGACAACGACCGCGTCGATCGAGGGGTCCTCGATCACACGGCGCACATCGGCTTCCCCCTTTGGCGCCACGCTCGTCAGATCGCGCACGTGATCGATGGTCTTGCTCATCGCGCGCCCGTCCACGTCGCAGATCACGGCAACCTCGGCGCCCGGTTGCTGCGCGAACACACGGGCCAGCTGATGGCCCCGGCTGTTGACGCCCATCACCGCCACACGCACGCGGTCACTCGGCGCCATGAGCGTCCACGCGGCGCGGCGATCGACCACCGCGAGCCCAACACCGGCGGCACCGGCAGCTTTGACGAATCGACGGCGAGTGATTGATCTCATCGCAAATCCTCCATGCCAAAGGCGCGTTCTGTCTAGTGGAACTAGTTGCGCAACGTCTGCAGTGGGAAGATGATACCCGATAGCGGCGGCCCTAAAGTCACCCCAGCGCGACCACTACCGCTGGGGGCCCGGTCAGGCTCCGGCATCGAGCGCCGATAACGGTAACTTGGCGAGCGCGACGAGCGCTCGGATATCGTCCGGAAGCGGCGCAGTGATCTGCAGCCGCTCACCGGTCATGGGATGCGTGAACCCGAGGCGCCACGCGTGGAGGGCTTGACGAGGAAACGCCTGTGCCGCCGCGGCCAGCGCCTCGTCGCTGATCCCCTGCCAACGCGGTTGACCGTACAGACGGTCGCCGACGATGGGCACCCCAAGTGCGCGAAGGTGGAGGCGGATCTGGTGCATGCGCCCCGTGACGAGCCGGCAGCGCACGAGCGATAGCCCGGCGCGCGGCGTCCCGCTGGTCGCAACGCATTCGTACTCCGTCACGCTTTCGCGGCCACCGTTCTCCGCGACCCGCATGCGATACCAATGCTCTGCGTCCCGCTCGAGATTGAGCTGGACCCGCCCAGCCTCCTGCGGAGGATGCCCGTAGACGAGCGCCACGTACTGCTTTGTAAACGTGCGGCGCTGCAACGCCCGGGCAAGGCGCGCCAGCACCTCCGGATCCTTGGCCACCAGCAGGATGCCGGAGGTGTCCTTGTCGAGCCGGTGCACGAGGCCGGGCCGGCCACCGCGCGGTCCCCACTGCTTGGCATGCCAGAGCAGCGCGTTGAACAGTGTGCCGCTCCAATGCCCTTTGGTCGGATGGACGACCGTGCCGGGCGCCTTGTTGACCGCTAGCAGATGCTCGTCCTCGAAGAGGACGTCGAGGGGTCGCGCCTCTGGGAGATGCTCACGCCGGGCCGGTGCTGCTGGCACGAGCACGGCAATCTCCTCACCCAGCGAGACGCGCCGGCCTCCACGCGTGATGGGCACGCCGTCGACAAAGATCCGATCCGCGCCAATCCAGCGCTGCACGTCCGGGCGCGCGATGTCATGTCGATCGGCCAGGCGCCGCAGGATGACCCGATCCAAGCGCACGCCAACGTCGCCGCGATCGGCGCGAAACGTCCGTCGCTCGAGCCCTTCGGGCGAGGCCCCGTCCTGCGAGATGGTCATCGCTGGTGATTTTCTTTCTTGCGGACCGCGGCCAGGGCCGCGCTCCCCGACGCTCACTTGAGAACCCGAAACTCGACACAATGCGTCAAGTTCCGGGTTCTCAAGGGTTCTGACATAACGAGGATCGTAGTACAGTCTCAGTGGCCCTGATCAGTGCGGGCGGACCCGGACCGCCCAGAGGGGCTGGAGGCCATTATGACGGGAACGGTTGCCACGCCGTCCATTCAGGTCGAGCGCACGAAGACCCCGCGTCCGAAGCCGAAGGAGACAGAGCTTGGCTTTGGCCGGCACTTCGCCGACCACATGTTCGTCGCGGAGTACGTGACTGGTGAGGGCTGGACGTCGGCACGCGTCGTGCCGTACGCCTCGTTCTCGCTCGAGCCGGCAGCCATGGTCTTTCACTACGGCCAGGCGATGTTCGAGGGGCTGAAAGCGTATCGGCAACGCGATGGGCAGGTGGCACTGTTCCGGGTGGACCGGCACTGCCAGCGCATGGCGGCGGGCGCGCCCTGGTTGTCGATACCGCCGCCGGACCCGGACTTCCTCCAATCCGCCATCATGACGCTGGTGGCCACTGACCGTGAGTGGGTGCCGGCCTCACGCGGCACGGCACTCTACGTGCGTCCCACGCTGATTGCCACACAACCGATGCTCGGCGTCAGACCGTCGGAGACGTATCTCCTGTTCGTCATCTCGTCACCGGTCGGCGGGTACTATGCGGGTGGCCTCAAACCGGTGCGCATCTGGGTCGAGCGGGAGCGGGTGCGTGCGGTCCGGGGTGGAATGGGGGGGGTGAAGGCGGCAGGCAACTATGCGGGAAGCCTTCTGGTTGCCGAGCAGGCGCGCGAGAAAGGCTGCGATCAAGTGCTCTGGCTGGACGCCGTGGAGCGACGCTTCGTCGAGGAAGTCGGCACGATGAACCTGTTCGTCGCGATTGGCGATGAGCTCATCACACCGCCGCTCGAGGGCAGCATCCTCGCCGGGGTCACGCGGGATGCGGTGATCACGCTGGCGCGCGACTGGGGCCTGACGGTTGCCGAGCGACCCGTGGCACTCGACGAGCTAGAGGCCGCCGATCGGCAGGGCCTCCTCAAAGAAGTCTTCGGCACCGGCACCGCGGCCGTGATCCAGTCCGTGGGCACGCTCGTGCACGACGGCGGTGAGCTCGTCATCGGCGGCGGCCGGACCGGTGCGCTCGCCGAGCGTCTCTACGATGCCATCACGCGCCTGCAGTACGGCGAAGATCCCGATCCGCACGGCTGGCGCACGATCGTATAGGTCCTTGGTGATCCTCGGCATCGAGCGCCTGCTGGCCTCCGACCGGTTGAAGGGTCTCAAGGTCGGTCTGGTCGCCAATCCTTCTTCGGTCGACGCCTCTCTGCAACACGTGGCGGAGCGCCTGCGCCGAGCGCCCCAGGTCACCCTGGCAGCGCTATTCGGGCCGCAGCACGGCTTTCACTCCACCGTGCAGGACAACATGATCGAGACGCCGCATGCGATCCACCTGCACCACGGCGTCCCGATCTATTCGCTCTACAGCGACACGCGTGAGCCAACGCCGGCGATGCTCGACGGTCTCGACGTGCTGGTGATCGACCTGCAAGACGTCGGCACGCGCGTGTATACCTACGCCTACACCATGGCGAATTGCCTGAAGGCGGCCGCGCGATCCGGCCTTCCCGTCATCGTGTGCGACCGCCCCAACCCGATCGGCGGCGAGTTTGTCGAAGGTCCCGTCATCGAGCCAGGCTTCGAATCGTTCGTCGGACTCTTCCCCATCGCGCTGCGACACGGGTTGACGATTGGCGAGCTCGCGACGCTGTTCAACGAAGCATTCGATCTCGGCGCGCGTCTCGAAGTGAGCGAGCTCAGCGGCTGGCGGCGCGCGATGTACTTCGACGACACAAAGGTCCCGTGGGTCATGCCCTCGCCCAACGTGCCGACACTGGACACGGCGCTCGCGTATCCGGGCACGGTGCTGTTCGAGGGAACGATGGTCTCCGAAGGACGCGGCACGACGCGCCCGTTCGAGCTCATTGGCGCACCGTGGATCGATGCTGAGCTGTTCGCCGCGTCGCTCGAGGCCCTGGGGCTACCCGGCGTGAAGGTACGCCCAGCGTGGTTCGAGCCAACCTTCCAGAAGCACGCGGACCTGATGTGCGGCGGGTGTCAGGTTCATGTGACCGATCGTCGCGCCTTCCAACCGGTCAGAACCGCTGTGGCGCTGCTGGGCGCCTGCCGTCGGGCCGATCCCGGTCGCTTCGAGTGGCGGAAGCCCCCATACGAATACGAGCACCACAAGATGCCCATCGACATCCTCTCCGGCTCGGACACACTCCGACGGCAGATCGATGCCGACACCAGCCTCGATGCCATTGCCGGCAGTTGGCAACCAGGTCTCGCCTCGTTCGCAGAGCTCAGACAGGAATTTCTCAGATATCAATGAAAGTAAAAGGGCGAATAAGGGTGAGGGGGTGACAGGGTGAGGGGGTGACAAGGTGAGGGGGTGACAAGGTGAGGGGGTGAGGCGGTGACAGGGTGAGGGGGTGACTCAAGCGGTCGGGGTGCAGTTCCAAGGTCGTGCCACGTCAGAGCCCGGGCAACAATGCACGACCTGCACCCCCGTTGCAGCAAGTTACCCCCTCACCCCCTCACCCTGTCACCCCCTCACCCCGTGACCCTGTCACCGTGTCGACGTCGGCGTCGGCCGCCCCTCCTCCTTGCGTGGCGCGGGTAGCGGCTTCCTCGGAAGCAGCGCTTCTCGCGACGCTGCCTGGTAGGCGAAGGTCGCCAAGACGATGGCGTTCTTGATCAGATCTTCCTCGAAGACACGCTCGTAGAAATCCAGGTTCGTATGGTGCGTGCGCGTATCGTAGTCCAGCGGATCCTGGATGAACTGAAACCCCGGTAGGCCGACCGCATCGAACGCCAAGTGGTCAGTGCCACCCGTGTTTCTCATGGTGAGCGTCGTCATGCCCATATCCTCGAACGGCGCCGTCCAGGCCTCGAAGATCGGCTTGGCGGCGACGTTGCCCTGCAGGTAGACGCCGCGGAAGGCGCCGCCGCCGTTGTCCATGTTCAAGTAGACGGAGAGCTTCTCGTGTGCAGGCTCGAGCGCCATGGTGTCCGGGTTCGCGAAGTGCTGTTTGACGTACGCCCGCGAGCCGAGCAGCCCCTGTTCCTCGCCCGTCCACAACCCCATGCGAATCGTGCGTCGTGGGGTCAGGCCCGTGCTCTTCAAAATGCGCAAGACCTCCATGACCACCGCCGAGCTCGCGCCGTTGTCGGTTGCGCCCGTAGCAGCGTGCCACGCATCGAAGTGCGCACCGATCATCACCACTTCATCTTTCTTGTCCGTCCCTGGCAGCTCGGCGACGACGTTGAAGCTGTTGAGATCGTCGTCGGTAAACCTGTTGTCGATCTCCAGGTCGATCTTCACGGGAATTTGCTTGTCGAGAATGCGGGAGAGACGCCCATAGTGCTCCACCGCGAGGATGACCTGCGGCAGCACGGGCGGGCTCTTCGGTTGGCGCATATCCTCGCCAGACCGGGCACCTTGCACGCCGATCACCCCGTTTCCTTCGCCGCGCGAGCGTTCTAGGGTCGCGAGCGCACCCTCGCTCAC
Source organism: Luteitalea sp. (assembly GCA_009377605.1). Lineage (NCBI taxonomy): Bacteria > Pseudomonadati > Acidobacteriota > Vicinamibacteria > Vicinamibacterales > Vicinamibacteraceae > Luteitalea > Luteitalea sp. The sequence continues at coordinate 20,901 of WHTT01000003.1, read as the reverse complement.
GAGAAATTGCATCCGCTTCCGCCGAAACTCCTCTCCTTGGGATCCACTGCCGGGACCTCCGCGGCGCCTCGACGTCTCTGCGCGAATGCGCTCTTCTTGGATCTGGCGGAGCTCGTCGTCGGTGTAGCGGCGGATCAGCGGCTCGAAGGAGGGATCCGCGTCAGCGGAGTTGCCGGATCCGGTAGCGCGCTCCTGGGCGCTACGCGGCGCGAGCAGCACGATCTTCCCCTTCAGTTTGCCGCGGTGCTCGTTGAGATCGGTTTCGGTGTCGAGCGTCGTCTTTACCACCTCGGCGGTGACGCGACCATCGGTGCCTGGCGTCCACGCCTTGGGATGGCCGTCGAGCACGAAGGGCTGAGGGCTCACCAGGGTTGCCGTGAAGCGCTCATTGGTCCATCCGCGTCCAAAGGGCCCCCACGGCTCGAAGTGGACGTTGCTCAGGTCCCATTCGACGAGCCTGGCCTTGGCCCACTCTGCCGCTTGGCGCATGCTCGGGGAGTTGGTCAGCCGGGGGCCATACACGTCGGTGAGGTAGCTGAGGGTCTCCATCACCTTGGAGTTGTGCTGCGCCTCGTGCTTGATCTCGTAGAGCGCATCGTAATCGACGCGCTCCTCGCCCTGCGCGGCGAGCGTAACGGTCAGCGCGGCAACGGCCAAGACCGTGAGAGCGGGAAGAAGGGACCGGGGACCCTTCTCCGGCCCGCTAGAAGGCGGCATCGCCATGAGCGTCTCCTCGTGCTGAAAATTGGGGTGCCAGGCGGCTTTTCTTCGGAAACTGACGTGTTATAGGTTACTATGTCGGGCATCTGGTCAGGAATCAGGATTCACCCTTCGACTCGCTTCGCTCGCTCAGGACATTCGACTAGGAAACGGGAACGATGAGGAGCGTTCGACAAATCCTGGCGGTGGCGGCCGTCATGCTCTTGGTCGGTTGCTCGCAACCGGCGGCGCAACGGGTGTCCACTAGGGTGAGCCGCGACATCGTCCTCGCACGAGAGGCGGCGCAGGTGATCGAGGCGCGCGTGCCGCGCAACGCGACCTTCGCGAGCCTGCTGCGGGCCCACGAGGTGAGCGAGGACATCGTCTACTCATTGATTGAATCGATGCGGCGGACCTTCGATCCGCGCCACCTGCGGGCCGATCACAGCTATCGGCTCGAATGGACGGTCGATGGCCTGATTCGCGAGTTCACCTATGAGATCGACGCCGATCGCTTCTTGCGCATCGTGGGCTTGCAGGAGCCGGACGGCGAGCCGCGGTTCGATGTGAAAGTGGTTCCGTACGAGAAGTCACGCGCGCTCGTCTCGGTGCAGGGCGCCATCTCGGAGGAGCACCCGTCGCTCATCGCCGCGCTCGGCAAAGCTGGCGAACGGGAGCCGCTCGCCATCGAGATGGCGGAGGTGTTCGGCGGCGACATCGACTTCCATCACGACCTCCACGTGGGGGATGAGTTCGACCTGGTCTTCGAGAAGGTCGTGCGCGAGGGTGAGTTCGTTGGGTACGGCGACTTGATCGCCGCGCGCCTCACGACTGGCGGGCGTAGCTATGAAGCCTTTCGCTTCACGCCGCCGGGTGGCAAGCCAGGCTACTACGATCGCCAAGGACGGTCGGTAAAACGGTTCATGCTGGCCACGCCGCTGCAATTCGAGCCGCGCGTCACGTCGCGGTTCTCGTATCGTCGGCTTCATCCGGTGCTTGGTCGGGTTCGCGCACATCGTGGCGTCGACTACGGCGCGTCGCGGGGCGCTCCCATCATCGCGGTCGCGAGCGGTGTCGTGCTCAAGGCAGGCCGGATGGGTGGTGGTGGCAACACGGTGGCAATCCGCCACGATCGCGGGTACGAGACTCGATACCTGCATCTGTCGTCGTTCGCCAAGGGAGTTCGAGCCGGACGGCGCGTTGCACAGGGACAGATGATTGGGCGCGTCGGCTCGACAGGCCTCGCCACGGGCCCACACCTCCACTACGAGTTGCTCCGCAACGGTCGGCATCGCAACCCGCTCGTCGAGCACCGCAAGCTGCCGCCAGGTGACCCGATTCCAGCCAAGTACCGCGCGCGGTTCACGACGTTCCAGCAGCAGACCGCGACGCGCTTCGTGAGCCCTGCCGCCGTCGTCGCTGAGGCGGGGGCCCCGCCAGAAAAGCGGCCCCAAGAAGCCCAGAGTGGCTCCTAGTGGGCTGTATCAGGCATTTGTAAAGCGCCTGGCGGGCGAGGCATCCCGGCTGGCGGCGTTGCTCGTCGGTCACATATCGCCTGTATGCTCCCTCCTCGTGCCTTGCCAGCCGGGCGCCGCGCTCCGCCAGCCACTTCACAAATGCCTGATACAGCCCACTAGTCGCATATAACCGCTGAATCGGTAAGATCTCGTAGCGCGGTCAGTTCACGTGACGTGCACATCCCGTGTCCACGCACGGCTACTGCGAGGCGGCCGTGACGGCGCGGGAGGCTGACGCGCCCTACCATCGCCGTGGAGCCTGTAGAATACCCGCGGCCATGGCTGTCATTCGTCCCTTTCGTGCGCTTCGCCCTCGCCCCGATCTGGCACCGCGCGTAGCCGCCGTCCCCTACGACGTCGTGAACGTCGAGGAGGCGCGCGCGCTCGCCAGCGGCAGCGAGCTCAGCTTCCTTCATGTCTCGCGCGCGGAGATCGATCTCCCGCTCGAGACCGACCCGTACTCCGACGCAGTCTACGAGCGCGCCCGTACCAACTTCGACCGCCTGAGGTCCACGGCGCTCATCGAGGAGCCATTCCCGAAGCTCTATTTCTACCGGCTCCGCATGGGCGCACACGAGCAAACTGGCCTGGCCGCCTGCTACTCGATCGAAGAGTACAACCAGGGTCTCGTCAAGAAGCACGAGAAGACCCGGCCGGACAAGGAGGACGATCGCACGCGGCATGTGGGCTGCCTGCGCGCGCAGACCGGCCCCGTGCTTCTGACCTATCGCCCCCAACCGTCAATCGACGTCCTGCGGGCACGCGTCTGCGCGGGGGTGCCGCTCTATGATTTCATCGCGGAGGACGGCGTTGCGCATACCCTCTGGCGCGCCGAGCCTGACACCTGTGAGGCGCTCATCGCGGCGTTCGATGAGGTATCAGAGCTCTATATCGCCGATGGTCACCATCGCGCGGCGAGTGCGGCGCGAGCGCACACAGCGATGGCAGCCACGGCGGAGGCCGCGGGTGAGCACGCCTGGTTCCTCGCGGTTGCCTTTCCTGACGATGAGGTTCAGATCCTGCCGTACCACCGCGTGGTCAAGAGCCTATCTGGCATGAGCGAGACGCAGTTTCTCGAGGCGCTGGCGGCGTGCGGCACGCTCGAGCCGGGCGGCCCGTCGCCGTCACGCAGGGGACAGTGTACAGTTTACGTGGGCGGGAGCTGGCACGCCCTCACGCTGCGACCCAGCCTGACCGGATCAGCCGATCCCACGACGGCGCTCGATGCCGCGGTGCTGCAGGAGACCGTGCTCGGACCTGTCTTGAAGATCGGAGATCCCCGGACGGACAAGGGCATCGATTTCGTTGGCGGCATCCGCGGCCCCGGCGAGCTCGAGCGCCTGGTACGGAACGGCCAGGCAGCGGCAGCGTTCTCGATGTTCCCGGTGAGCGTCGCGGAGCTGATGGCCGTTGCCGACGCCGGCGCGATCATGCCGCCCAAGTCGACCTGGTTCGAGCCAAAGCTCCGGGACGGGCTGTTGGTGCATTTGATCTGAGTCTCTTCCGGGCCATCCGGCACGTACCGCCTGATTCTTCGCCATGAGAGTCTTGATTGCGGACAAGTTCGAGCAGACCGGAATCGGCGCGTTGCAAGCCGCCAGCTGCGATGTCGTGTACGAGCCCGACTTGAAAGAGGAGGCGCTCGTTGACGCGATTGGTCGAACCGAGGCGGAAGTGCTGGTCGTGCGCTCCACCCAGGTCACCGAGCCGATGCTGGACGCTGGCCGACTCGCGCTCGTCGTGCGGGCGGGCGCCGGCTACAACACCATCGACGTGGCGGCTGCATCGACGCGCGGCATCTATGTGTCGAATTGTCCCGGCAAGAACAGCATCAGTGTGGCCGAGTTGACCATGGGACTCATCCTCGCCCTCGACCGCAGGATTCCCGATGGTGTCGCCGATTTGCGCGCCGGCACGTGGAACAAGAAGGATTACGCGAAGGCCGCGGGGCTGTTCGGCCGCACGCTCGGCGTGCTTGGCGCAGGCGCTATCGCGCGCGAGGTGATCAAGCGTGCCGCGGCGTGCGGTATGGCAATCGTCTTGTGGAGCCGGCGATTCAACGGTGAGGACAGACCGTTGACCGACGAGGAGCTGGCTGCGCTCGATCTCGAGATCGCCGCGCGTCAGGTCCATATCTCTCTGGCACCCTCCCCCAAGGCAGTGGCAGAGCGCTGCGACGTGCTCACGGTCCATCTAGCACTGTCGCCGGACACCAGGGGGGTAGTCGGAGGGGCGGTGCTCGCGCGACTCAAGCCTGGCGCCCTCTTCGTCAACACCTCACGCGGCGAGCTCGTGGATGAAGCCGCGCTGTTGGAGGCCGTGCAGAGGCATGGCATTCGTGCAGGCCTGGATGTGTATTGCGGTGAGCCGTCCAGCGGCACTGGAACGTTCAGCTCCGCGCTCATCTCCAGCGGCGTCTATGGGACGCACCACATTGGCGCATCGACCAATCAGGCACAAGAGGCCATTGCCGCCGAGACCGTGCGTATCGTGCTGGCCTATCGAGACACCGGACAGGTGCCCAACGTGGTCAACCTCGCGCGCCGCTCACCGGCCACTCACATGTTGGTCATCCGCCACCGCGATCGCCCGGGCGTGCTCGCGCATGTGTTCGATGTGCTGCGCGACCGCGGCATCAATGTACAAGAAACGGAGAACGTGGTGTTCGAGGGCGCCGAGGCGGCGGTTGCCCGCGTCAACCTCGGACGCGAGCCAGATGGTGCACTGCTCGATACGCTCCGCCGCGGAAACGCGAACATCTTCGACCTCCAGGTCGTCTCGCTTTCGTGAATGTTTGTTCTCGCTGTGCGATCGCATAGCGATGGTAGGGCGCGTCAGCCTCCCGCGCCGTCACGGCCGCCTCGGCGAGGCGGCCCTACCTTGAGACATGGGATAATACAGTAACCGATGATCACGAATACTACTGTCCACCGCATCTTCAACTTCAGCGCCGGACCAGCAATCCTTCCACTTCCCGTGCTCGAGGAAGCGCAGCGGGACCTCGTCTCGCTGCCGGGCGTCGGCATGTCGGTGCTGGAGATCAGCCACCGTTCGAAAGCCTTCGAACGGAGGCTTCAAGAGGCCGTTGCCGACCTGCGCGCACTGGCCAGCATCCCCGACAACTACCATGTGCTCTTCCTACACGGCGGCGCCAGCCTGCAGTTCTCCATGGTTCCCATGAACCTCGTCCCGCCAGGCGGTACGGGTGACTACATCGTGACCGGCGCCTGGTCGCAGAAGGCCGTCAAGGAGGCGAAGCGGGTGGGAGCCGTACATGTGGCGGCCTCCACTGAATCAGAGGGCTTCGCGCGCATCCCGCGTCAGGACGAGATACGGCTCTCTGCCGACGGTGCGTACGTGCACGTGACGTCGAACAACACGATTTACGGAACTCAATGGCGGGAGCTGCCCGAGGTCGGCGACAGACCATTGGTCTCGGACGCTTCGTCGGACATCTTCAACGGGCCGATTGACGTCTCGCGCCACGCTCTCATCTACGCGGGCGCGCAAAAGAACCTCGGACCGGCCGGTGTCACGCTCGTGATCATCCGCGACGATATCGCCCGGCGGTCGCCGTCCAGCCTGCCGACGATGCTGAGCTACGCGACGCATGTCGACAACGGATCCCTCTACAACACCCCGCCGGTGTTTGCCATCTACATGGTTGGCCTCGTGGCCAAGTGGCTGCGTGCCGAAGGCGGCCTCCAAGCCGTCGGCACACAAAACGAGCGGAAGGCCGCGAAGCTCTACGCCGCGATCGATCGCACGGACTTCTATCGGGGCCATGCCCAGCCCGACAGCCGTTCGCTCATGAACGTCACGTTCCGACTTCCCAGCGAGGAGCTCGAGAAAGCGTTTGTCGCCGACGCGACGGCGAACGGTCTCGACGGGTTGAAGGGGCACCGGTCCGTCGGCGGCATCCGCGCGTCGATTTACAACGCGTTTCCCGAGGAAGGCGTCGATGCCCTCACCGCCTTCATGCGAGAGTTCGAGCGCAAGCACGGTTGATTACTTCCGTGTCTAGTGTCCTGTCTCAGTGATTCGTGGCATAAGTCCCGGAGCGCGGCGCCCGGCTGGCGAGGCGCGAGGAGGGAGCATACAGGCCGTATGTGACCGACGAGCAACGACGCCAGGTGGGATGCCCCGCCCGGGAATTATGTCGCGAATCACTGAGACAGGACACTAGCCTGGTCGCGAACGGCGACCGCCGCGGCGGCGCCGGCGTCGGCGGCGAGAGCGCAAGTCCTGATCATCCGGGTCAGAGCCATCGACCGGCCGCGCGCGGCCGCGCTGTGCCAGCAGGTCGCGCCAATACGCCACCACGTCAGGGCGGTTGTCGTGAAGCTCGAGCCACGTCACCGCGTCTCCGAGCGCGCTGCGGTGCAGGACGCCCCGCTGCGCTCGCACCGGCCGGTCCGTTTGGAGTAATCGCGCCTGCAAGTCGAGGGCCTGAACGAGCCGCTCGAGATCGCGGCGCGACACCGGCAGCAGTCCCAGCGTTCGGAGAGGCGATGTCTCCGCATCACCTGGGCTCCGGCTGCGTGCTCCGAGCAGGCCGAGCGGTACGAGCAGCGTGCCCATGAGGATTGTGTTCGTGAGCGTGTCCGGTGCTTGCGCAAACCGTGCTCGGTAGCTGTCCAGCACTTCGAGCGACCGCTCCAGGCTCGCGAGGTCGCCCGTCAAGAGCTCTGGCGTGAGGTGGTAGAGCAAGCCGCTGTCCGCCAAGCGCGCAAAGGAAAGCCGTGCGGCACCGCTGCGCAGGATCTTGTAGTACTCATCGAGCAGGCGTGCCGGCGCGCTCTGCGCGATGAGTGGTGCGTGCCGGCGGATGGCTTCCGGAATTGCGGGATCGAGGATAAAGTCGAGCCGCGAGGCCAGCACGACCGCGCGCAGCATACGCACGGGATCTTCCTGGAATCGCTCGTCAGGACTGCCGATCGAGCGAACCGCGCGCGCTTCCAGGTCACGAAGACCGCCAACGTAATCGATGATGGAGAAGGTGGCGATGTCGTAGAAGAGACCGTTGATCGTGAAGTCACGTCGGAAGGCGTCTTCCTCGGGCGTGCCAAACGTGTTGTCGCGCCGGACGATGCGGCTTGCCGGATCCAGATCGCGCGCCGCGGACGGTCTCGGAGCCGCTGTCGCGGGCTTGTCACTGCCGGCCGTCCCCGCATGCGGGCTCACGAGCGGCGGTTCCGTCTCGGTGCCGGCCGGCAGCGTTCGCCGGAAGGTAGCAACCTCAATCGTCTTGTTCCCGAAGCGCACGTGCGCCAGGCGAAAGCGCCGGCCGATGACCCAGCAGTTGCGGAAGAGTCGCTTGACCTGATAAGGATGAGCTGAGGTGCCGATGTCGAAGTCCTTCGGCCGGCGACCAAGGAGCGGGTCACGGACGCTTCCGCCGACCAAGTACGCCGTAAAGCCATGACGATGGAGCCGATACAGCACCTTGAGGGCGTCAGGATCGATGTCTCGCCGCGAGAGCCCGTGCTCGCTGCGAGGCAGGATAGTCGGCTCCCCCATCGCCGCGATTATAGCAAATTGCGGTGCGAGATCGATACAAAGTATTAATCATCAATGACTTATCGTGATCACGCTGCGCGGGTGACGCGCGCCTTCGACCTGTGGCTCACGCTCGCCGTGTGGGCCCTCCTTGGCGTTGTGGCGGGAGCACAAACGGTCGACCCAGTGATCGAAGCCCGTGCTTCTTACAACCGCGGTGATTGGGCGGCCGCCATCGCCGCGGCCTCCCCGGCGCTCCAGCTTGCAGACAGACAGAGTGAGGCGTTGCTCCTGATTGGGCGTGCGACGTTGGAACAGTTCCGTGAGACTGCCGAGCCTTCCGACCTGATGAGGGCTCGTGAAGCACTGCGGGCGGTCGATTCTGAACGGCTTTCGGCCCGCAGTCGAACAGAGCTCATCCTGGGGTTGGGAGAAGCGCTCTACCTGGACGCCTCGTATCGAGCGGCTGCGGAGCTTTTCGATGCCGCGCTGGGCGATGGTGCGAATCTCGCGTCGCGAGATCGCGATCAGGTTCTCGATTGGTGGGCCACCGCCTTGGATCGTTTCGCGCAGACGCGCGAAGGAGACGAGCGCCCGCGCATTTATGCCGCCATCAGCGAGCGAATGGTCACCGAGTTGAGGCGCACGCCCGGTTCCGCCACAGCGGCCTACTGGCGCGCAGCCGCCGCCCTTGCGCGCAGCGAAGTCGATCTCGCTTGGGACTTGGCGGTCGCCGGATGGGTGCAGTCCTCGCTCGCTCAGCCCAATCACGCGAGTAATCTCCGCGGCGATCTCGACCGCTTGGTCATCAGTGGCATCATCCCGCAGCGACTCGAGCGACTCGCCAACATAAGTGATGTCGACGCAGCGCGAGCAGGCATGCTGGCGGAGTGGGAATTGACCAAACAGAAGTGGACGAAGTAGGAATCAGGATTCAGGAATCAGGATTCGGGAAACCGCAGTAGGAACATGGACTACTCGCCGGCGATCTGCACGACGATCTCGCGGCGGCGGGGGCCCGTGTCGAACTCGGCGACAACGATCTGCTGCCAGGTGCCGAGCAGGAGGCGACGATGCTCGAAGGGGATGGTCAGAGAAGGACCGAGCATCGCGGCCCTGACGTGGCTCGATCCGTTGTCGTCGCCCCAGCGGCGATGATGCTCGTATGCCGCCTGGCGTGGTGCGATCTGTTCGAACGCGCGGTCCAGATCGGCGACCACGCCCGGCTCGAACTCCAGCGTGGTCACGCCGGCCGTGGAGCCAACGACGAAGACGGTGGCGGTGCCAGACTCCAGCGGCGCGTCAGCAATGACTTCCCTCACCTCCGCCGTGACGTCACGCACGTCTCCCTGTCCTTTCGTGTCGATGATCAGCCTCGTGGTCAGAACCATCGTCCCGCGCTCATCCTTTCGCTTCTTTCCAGTTCTCGCCGACGCCCACGTCGACGGTGAGCGGTACGGTCAGCGCGGCCGCGTCTTCCATGTGATGGCGCACGAGTGCTGCCGTCTCGTCCGCTTCCTCACGCGGTGCTTCGAAGAGGAGCTCGTCGTGCACGGTGAGAATCATGAGCGGCCGGCGTCCGCCGCGTGCAGTGAGCTCGATGAGCGCGGCGTGCAGGTTGATCATCGCGCGTTTGAGGATGTCGGCTGCGCTGCCCTGAATGGGGAGATTGACCGTCACGCGCTCAGCGGCGGCACGAATCTGGCCGTTCCGATTCGTGATCTCCGGCACCAGCCGCCGTCGTCCACACATTGTCGTCACCACGCCCGTCTCACGTGTTCGCGCCAGCGTGTCGTCGATGAACCGCCGCACAGCGGGGAAGCCGCGAAAGTATGCGTCGATGAACTCCTGTGCGGCCTGTTGGGTCACACCGATGTCACGGGCGAGGGTGAATGCCGTCTTGCCGTAGAGCAGCGCGTAGTTGATGATCTTCGCTCGCCGCCGCAGCTCGTGCTTGCTCAGGCCGCTGTTGGCGCCAAACACCTGCAGCGCCGTTCGATCGTGAATATCCTCGCCACGCCGGAACGCCTCGATGAGCGCCTCTTCGCCAGCGAGGTGTGCCAGGACGCGGAGCTCGATTTGCGAGTAGTCGGCCGAGATGATCACATTGCCAGGCTCGGCGATGAACGCGCCTCGAATCTCGCGGCCGAGCTCGGTGCGGATTGGGATGTTCTGAAGGTTCGGCTCAGAGCTGCTCAGGCGCCCGGTTGCTGCCACGGCCTGGTTGAACGACGTGTGGACCCGCCCGGTGTCACGGTTGATGAGCTGCGGCAGCGCGTCGACGTACGTGCTCTTGAGCTTTTGCACCGCGCGCCACTCGAGAATCTCCCGGGGCAGCTCGTGCGCGAGCGCCAACTCCTCCAGCACTTCGACCGCCGTGGACGCCGCACGCGTCTTCCCCGTGCGCTTCAGTGTCGGGAGCTGCAGCTTGTCGAAGAGCACCTCCGCGAGCTGGCGGGGTGAGTTGATGTTGAACGCCATCCCCGCGAGCTCGTAGATGCGCTTGCTGCGGTGCTGCAGCTCCGTCTCCATCTGGCCTGACAATCCACGGAGGACCGCGATGTCAAGCCGCACACCGGCGCGCTCCATGTCCACCAGCACCGGCACGAGCGGCAGCTCCAGCTCGCGATACACGGAGACCAGGCCCTCCCGCTCGAGTGCCGGTGTGAGGGCATCGCGCAGCTGTAGCGCGAGGTCGGCACGCTCCCCCGCGAAGACGACCGCCGCATCGACAGGCACACGCGCCAAGGGAACCGCCTTGGCGCCGCGGCCGCAGACCTCTTCCACGCTCGTGGCGCGGTAGCCGAGCCGCTCCAGCGCCAGCGGCTCTATGGCGTGGCTGGACTGGGTCGCGTCGAGCACATAGCTCGCGAGCATCGCGTCCCCTTCGAGACCCTGCAGCACGATGCCGTACCGCGCGAGGAGCACGGCGGTGGTCTTCAAGTCGTGCGCGACCTTGCTCCTCTTCGGATCTTCGAGAACCGGCTTCAGGATCTCCAGGGCGGCGGCACTGAGATTGCTCGTTGCGTCCAACGTCGTGTGACCGAAGGGCAAATAGCGGGCCCAGCGCGGCCCAGTGGCAATGGCCATGCCCACCATCGTGCCGAGCATGGGCGCCAACCCGTCGCTCGCCACGTACACGGCGAAGCGGTCAGCGCGCTCGAGGTCCGCCGCCAACGCGCGCACCTCGTCGAGCGACGTCAAGGCGCGGTAATCACGCTCGATGTCGGTGGCCGATGGCGCGTACTCGAAGACGAGCGATCGGAAACCGAGACGTGAGAACAGATCGAACGCCGCGGGCTGCGACGGACCGCGATAGCGCATGCCGTCGAGGTCGACGTCCACCGGCACATCTGTATGAATGCGCGCCAGCTCTCGGCTCTGGAGGGCCTGCTCGCGATGCGTTTCGAGTGCCTGCCGATACCGCTTCTGCGACACTTCGCTGGCGCGTGAGAGCAACTCGTCGAGCGATCCGTGCTGCGCAATGAGGTCTCGTGCGCCTTTCTCGCCGATCCCGGGGACCCCTTTGATGTTGTCGATGGCATCTCCCATGAGCGCCACTACGTCGACCACGCGCTCCGGAGGCACGCCAAACTTCTCGATAACCGCACCTCGGTTGTACCAGGTACCCTCGTCCCGCGGATTGAACACCCGGACATGCTCATCGACGAGCTGAAAGAAATCCTTGTCACCGGTCACCAATGCGACGTCGAAGCCCTGATCGACGGCGTGTCTGGCCAGCGTTCCCATCACATCGTCCGCTTCGTAACGCTCATAGGTGATGATCGGCACGCCGAGCGCCGCGCACGCTTCGTGGACCCAGGGGACTTGGTCAGCGAGATCGGATGGCATGGGTGCCCGGTTGGCCTTGTAGTCGGCGGCCAGGTCGGAGCGAAAGGTCGGGCCGGCGAGATCGAAGGCCGCCGCAATGAACGTCGGCGCATGGTCTTGCATCAGCTTGCGAAGCATCGTGACGAAGCCGTACACGGCGTTCGTCGATCGCCCGTCCGGGCCGGAAAGCCCGCGAATGGCGTGGTAGGCGCGATACATCTGCGAGCTGCCGTCGATCAGAAACAAAACGGGACGTTCAGCCATACGTACTCATAAGGATACCTTGCCTGTAGCGCAGGCCTTTAGGCCTGCCAACTGGGATGTCACGCCGTCCGGGCGCGGGCAGGCCTAAAGGCCTGCGCTACGACGGCCTATTCAGTATGATCACTCCGTATGCGTGTCGGTCGACTGGTGAGCTGGGCGGTGCTCGTTGCCCTGCTGGGCGTAGGTGCCTGTGGCGGCGGCGGGTGGTTTCGCGAATACGAGTACGACGAAGAGACGTTCGTCAACCTCGATGGATCGGCGAGAATCGTCGTCAGCAGCTCGCTCCCGGCGCTGCGGGCGCTGCATGGCTTCGATGTTCCGACCGATCCTGCCGCGCCGATCGATCGCGAGGCCATTGGCAAGTTGTTCGAGTCTGCGGTGACACGGGATGTCTACGTCTCGCGGCCGTGGCGCCGGTATGGCCGGGCGTATGTCAGGGTGGAGCTTCAGACCCCCAACATCGAGCGCCTGAGCGACGCCGCCCCGTTTCGCTGGTCGCGCTACGGGTTGACGCGCCGTGGCGCCGAGCATGTGTACCGTCAGCGCGTGGGTGCGCCGATCGCCAAACCGTCTGGCGCGGGCTCCTGGACCGGCGACGAGCTGGTTGCGTTCCGTTTGCACCTGCCGAGCAAGGTGCTGTTCCACAACTCACCAACACGAGAAGTCGAGCGCGGCAACATCGTCACGTGGGAGCAGCCGCTCGCGGCGCGCTTTGCCGGCGACCCTGTCGACATCGAGATCCGGCTCCACCCCCAGACGATTCTCTACCGCACGCTCATCATCTTCGGGGTTGCGCTCGCCACTGCGGTCGCGCTGATGGTGTGGCTCGTGTGGTGGATGAGGCGGAAGGGACAACGTCTGCGGGAGGCTGCTCGTGGCGAGGTAGGGCGGGGCCTTCCTGGCCTGAGCGAAGTCGAAGGCAGCCCTGCCGGTCGCTCTAGCGCCGTCGAGCGCGGTGGCCCGAAAGGGCCGCCCTACCGTGACGCCGACAACGCGACTGGGCCCCGCGCTTAGGTTGACACCCGACCTGAGCGCAGGTCATACTTGGGTCGAATGTCAACCAAAGACGAGAAGGATCGCATCGCGCTGCTCCAGGGCACACTCGACCTGCTGATCTTGAGGACGCTGGTGTTCGGCCGCCAGCACGGTCAGGGCATCGCCCGGGCCATCCAGACCCAGACCGACAAAGTCCTGCTCGTCGATCACGGATCGCTGTACCCAGCATTGCAGCGGCTCGAATCCCGGGGTTGGATTACCGCCGAGTGGGGTACCTCCGAGAACAACCGCAAGGCGCGCTTCTACACACTCACGAAGGCTGGCCGCAAGCAGTTGGCGCGGGAGGTCAGCCAATGGCGAAGGCTCGTCGGCGCGATCGGGCGGCTGCTCGGTCCCGAAGAAGCAGGGGCCTGACGCCCGACTCTCGAGCAGCCTCATTATGCGGAACACAAAGTATGTGAAACGACTGGCCGCCATTATTCGCAACGTAGTGCCGACATAGGGTCGACCCGGGCGGCGCGGCGCGAGGGCAACCAGGCTGCGAGCAGGGCGCTACCCGTGAGTATGAGCGCGGCGGCGAGGAGCGTTGGCGCATCGTGCGGTGTCACGCCGAACAACATGCTCTCGATGACTCGCGTGGCTACCGCGGCGGCCCCGAGACCAAGGGCCACTCCTAGCACGACCGGAACGACTGATTCGCGCAGCACCATTCGGACGACATCCCATCGGTCTGCGCCGAGCGCCATGCGGAGACCGATCTCCGACGTCCGCCGTGCCACGGAATAGGCGAGGGTTCCATAAATGCCCAGGCAGGCCAGTAGAAGCGCGAGCAGCGCAAACCCTGACACGAGCTGCGCCAACAGGCGTTCCGGCCCCATCGCGACGCTGATTTGCGCCTCCTGCGTCCGAATGCCGAACATGGGCACATTCGGGTCGATCTCCTCGACGGCTCGGCGAATCGAGCCACGGACTGCGTCCGGCGATCCCGCGAGGCGGACCGCGAACGTCATCGAGGACTGTGGATGCTGGCGGTAAGGGAGGTAGAGGGTTGGCGGTGCAGCCTCGCGCAGGCTGTCGAACCTTGCGTCCGCAGCGACCCCGATGATCTCGGCCAGGTCGGTTGCCTCGGAGTCGTAGCCTATTCGCTCACCGATGGGAGCAACGCCATTGGGGAGCTGCTTTGCGAGCGCTTGGTTCACGATGGCGACAACCGGCGTCCCTTCGCGATCGGTCCAGGCAATGTCGCGGCCCCGGAGCAGGGGGATGCCCATGGTCTCGAAATAGCGTGGCCCCACGTAGTGCTTATGGACGAGTGCCTGGCCCTTGCCGGCCGGCACGGCGATGTCGCCCCTGTTTCTCCCGTCACCAATGAGCCCATATCGCGAAAGCGAGACCGCGCGCACGCCCGGAATAGCGGCTGCCCGCTTCGTCACCCGTTCGAAGAAGTCGCTGAGCCGCGAGTCCTCGTAGCCGCTTAGTCCTGCGTTCAGCTTAAACAGGAGAAGCTGCTCGGGCCGGAATCCGAGCGCCTCGGACTGTAAGCTGACGAGGGTTCGGACGAACAGGCCAGCTCCCACGAGAAGCAGAAACGATAGCGCCACTTGGGTGATCACGAGCGTTTTGCCTGCCCATAACCGCGACGAGCGATCCGCCGCGCCGGGAACTGCGCGTGCCAACGCAGGAACCAAGTCGACGCGGGTTGCACGCAACGCTGGGGCGAGCCCGCACACGAGCCCTGTCACGAGACAGGTCGCCAGAGCGAACGCCAGCATCCCAACGTCCGGCGCCATGTCGATCGCGATCGTCTCTCGTCCCTGCCAATTCAGAAGGTGGGGTAGCAGGCCACGCAGCGCGAACGCCAAGACGATCCCCACGGATCCGCCGAGACCGGCGAGCAAGAGGCTCTCGGTCAGGAGCTGGCGCACCACGCGCCCGCGTGGTGCGCCCAGCGATAGCCGCGTCCCGATCTCGCGCCGACGCGCCGCACCGCGCATCAACAGCAGACCGGCGATGTTGGCGCACGCAATGAGCAGCACCGTGCCCACAATGGCCATGAGAATACGAAGGGCACTCGAGACCTCTCGCCGCAACATGTCCAACCCCCGACCGCCGGGATTGAGCGCCACCCGTGGCAAGTCGTACTCTTCGCCTGCAGGCGGGTTGTCCAGGATAGCCCGCTGCACGAGCGACTCAGCTTCTGCGCGCGCCTGTTCCTCGGTGACCTCTCCCTTCACGCGGCCCATCACGTTGAACGCCCAATGACGCGCGCTCTGGAGCATGTCGGGGATGTCGTGAATGGCCGGCAGCATCGTGGTGATGGGCACCATGACATCCGTGCGGCGGCCCGGACTGACGCCATCGAACGTCGGCGGCGCGATGCCGACAATGACGACCGGTGTGCCGTTCACGCCGATCGTCTGGCCGACGACGCGCTCATCGCTGCGGAAGACGCGCTGCCAGAACCGGTAGCCCAGGACCGCCACCGCCGGCGATCCTGCCTGGTCATCGGTGGCCTCGATAGCGCGCCCAATCAGCGCCGGGACGCCGAGGCCGCGGAAGAAGTTCCCAGACACGAGTAGTCCCGCGGCGAGCTCGGCCCGATCGCCAACGATGACGTTCACCCGTTTTGGCTGTCCGAAGGCGAAGAGCTCGGCGAAGCTGGCAGCGTGGTCCCGCACGTGTGTGTACACCGGGTAGGCGAACGAGGTTCCAAAGTCCTCGCCAGCCGCGTTTCGTTGCGCTGCCGCTGATCCCGCCCTCGTATTTATGCCGTCAATGCTGGGTGCCCAGGTGTACCAAGTCGAGAAGCCCGCGCGGCGCGCGGTCCACTCGAGCAGCCGCAGCTCGTGCGGCCGTTCGACAGGCAACGTCTTCAGTAGCACGGCGTTGATGAGGCTGAAGATCGCCGCGTTGGCTCCAATCCCAATGGCCAGCGTCCCAGTGGCCACGAGCGTGAAGGTCGGGGCTCGTCTCAACTGTCGTATCGCGTACCAGACGTCCGACCGGAGCTCGTCGACAAATCGCAGGCCACGCGCCTCGCGGCAGCGTTCCTTGTAGCCTTCGACGGCACCGAACTCCAGCCGGGCGCGGCGCACGGCTTCAGCGGGTGGCAGCCCCTGGTGCCTCCAGTGCTCCGCTCGAGCCTGCAGATGGAAATCGAGCTCCTCCGCCAGGGCGCCTTCAACCCGTGTGCGCCGGACCAGGCCACGAGCGAAGGAACGAAATCGAGCCCACATCGTGTTTACCTCTCCCTGCTCCATCACTCGCAGCGGAGCGCGGACATCGGGTCGACACGCGCGGCGCGGCGCGAGGGCAGCCAGGCTGCAAGGAGCGCACTGCCCACGAGCGCAAGCGTGGCGATGAGAAATGTTGGGGCGTCGTGCGGCGTCAGGCCGAAGAGCATGCTCTCGACGAGCCGCGTGCTCGCGATGGCGCCGGCTAGGCCGAGCACGGCCCCCATCACAACGGGGATGAGCGACTCTCGCAGCACCAGCTGGACGATGTTCCACGGGCGTGCGCCGAGCGCCATGCGGAGACCGATCTCGGATGTCCGCCGTGCGACCGAATATGCGAGCGTCCCGTAGATGCCCAAGCATGCAAGCAAGACGGCGAGCGCGGCAAAGCCTGACACGAGCTGGGCAAAGGTTCGCTCCTGTTGGACGGATCGGTTGATCTGTTCGTTCTGCGTCATGACGTTGAGCAGGGGAACGTTGGGGTCGAGCTCGGCGAGCGTCTGACGGATCGCTGACGCAAGCGCCGCCGGCGCACCCGCCGCCCGCATAGCGAAGGTCATGCGGTGATGCTGATGCTGGCGGTAGGGCAAATACAAGATTGGCGGTGACGGTTCGCGTAACGTGGCAAACCTCGCATCCGCCACCATTCCGATGATCTCAGTGTCGCCGTCCGGTGGCTCGCCGTAGCGGATACGACGCCCTACCGGTGAGCGGCCGCCAGGGAGCCGTCGCGCTAACGTTTGGTTTCCCAGCGCGACACGCGGCGCCGCTTCCCGATCGCTTGATGTGAAGTCCCGGCCCACCAGCAGCGGAATGCCCATCGTCTCGAAGAAGCGCGGTGCGACGAAGAGCACGTGGACGTGCATCTTCGCCCGCCCTCGAGGTGCGCCCGACACGACGATGTCCTCAGTCCTCCCACCGCCTTCCAGGAGGCCATACTGCGACATCGATGCAGCACGGACACCAGGTGCCGCGGACACCCGTTCCAGCGCTCGCTCGTAGAAGTCGTGGAGCCGCGTACCCTCGTATCCGCTCAACGCGGCATCCATGTCGAACAGGAGTACATGCTCGGGCCGGAAGCCGAGCGCCTCCGACCGGAGGTTGACGAGCGTCCCCACGAACAGGCCTGCGCCAACGAGCAATACGACTGAGAGCGCTACCTGGAGGGCAATCAAGGTCTTTCCGGCGAAGAGGCGTGATCCGCTGGCAGAGCCACTAGGCATGGCCCGGGCAAGCATTGGAGCAACATTCGCCCGCGTTGCCCGCAGTGCGGGCAGAATCCCGCACAGGACGCCGACCGCAAGGCACAGACCGATCGAGAAGGCCAGCAGCCAAAGGTTCAGCCCGAGGGTGACCTCGAGCGGTTCCTGCACTAGATTCAGTAAAGGAAGGAGCCGATCTCGAACGACGAACGCCAGGCCAATCCCGAGCCCTCCGCCGACGCAGGCAAGCAGGAAGCTTTCGGTGAGGAGCTGCCGCACGAGCCGTGCGCGTCCGGCACCGACCGCAAGACGAATCGAGATTTCACGCTGGCGCGACGTCGCTCGCGTCAGGAGCAAGCCAGCAATGTTGGCACAGGCAATGAGGAGAATGGCGCCAGCGATTCCCATCAACAGCCAGAGCGGACGCGCATAATTCCGCCGCAACGCGTCGAGCCCCTGCCCGCCCGCATTGACGAGAACATCTGTCAGATCGTAGCGCTCGTCCTGACCCGGATTGACAGGAAGCGCTTGTCGCACGAGCGCCTCCGTCTCCGTCTGCGCCTCCTCGTCTGTGACGCCCGGCTTCAGTCGGCCCATGACGCGGAAGCCCCAGTGACGCGAGCTCCTGAGAATGTCAGGCATGTCGTCGTAAAAGGCGGGCAGGATCGCGGTGATCGGCACCACGAGATCGATCGGCCGGCCCGGCTCGACGCCGTAGAACCCGGGTGGCGTCACACCTATGACGACGGCCGGCGCGCTGTTGACGGTGATGGTCTGGCCGAGTGCGCTCGGATTGCCTCCAAACAGCCGCTGCCAGCAGCGGTAGCTCAGGACGGCCACCGGGGGTGTGCCCGCGCGATCGTCCTCCGGTACGATCGGCCGGCCGATCGCCATCTCGACGCCGAGGCCGCGGAAGAAGCTGCCAGAGACGAGGAGCCCGGGCACCACATGTGCCTGTCCAGCCACGCCGATATTGATCCGGTCGTTTCTGTCGAACAGGAAGAGATCGGCAAAGGCTGTCGAGTTGTCGCGTACGTGCGCGTAGACCGGATAGGCAAAGGACGTGGCAATCAAGCCCCCTCCCGGATACGGGCGCATCGAGCCGTTGTACCATCCCGAGAAGCCGTCCTGGCGCGCGGTCCACGCGAGCTCTCGCAGCTCCTCGGGGCGCTCCACCGGCAGCATGCGCCATAGCGCGGCCTCGATCACGCTGAAGACGGCGGTATTCGCGCCGACGGCGATGGCAAGGATCCCCACGGCGATAGCGGTGAACATCGGCGCTGCGCGCATCTGCCGCAGCCCGTAGCCCAGGTCGCCGCGCAGCTCGTCGATCAGTCTCAGACCCCGTGCCTCGCGGCACCTCTCTTTGTAGCCTTCCACTGCGCCGAACTCGAGCCGTGCCTTGCGTGCAGCCTCCGGTGGCAAGAGTCCCTGCCGCTCCCAATGTTCCGCCCGCGCCCGCACGTGGAACTCGATTTCGTCCGCCAGGTCGCGCTCGACCCGTGCGCGTCGCGCCAGACCGCCAACGAACGAGCGAAGTCGCACCCACATCGCGTTACACCTCTCCCGTGCGCGTCCGAAGGGCGGCCGCCATGGCTGCCGTCAGACGATTCCAGCTCTCCGTCTCGGCACGGAGCGCCCGGCGCCCCGCCGCTGTGAGCCGGTAATACTTCGCGCGCCGGTTGTTCTCCGACACTCCCCACTCGCTCTGGAGGAGGCCCCGGTGCTCGAGACGGAACAGCGCGGGATAGAGCGCACCTTGCTCAACCAGCAGCGCGCCGCCCGTGATCTGTTCGATGCGAAGCAGCACACCGTAGCCGTGCAGCGTGCCAAGGGAAACCGACTTCAGGATCAACAGGTCGAGTGTTCCTGGCAGCAAATCGGCGCGTGGTGGCATGGCGTCTCCTAAGTGTGTTAGGAGGATGATGTCGCTTCTTTCCTAAGCTGTCAAGGAGAGAATGACGAGGAATCGAGGTCGGGAATGGTCGCCTCCCGGAGGCGTTCTATGGCAGGAATGAGATGGTGTCGGCACACCTTGCCGGCCATGTCGCCGATCGATGACATCTATATTTGTTGTCGATCGATGACATTCATGGTTAACGGCGATTGGTATTTGCTTGATTGATTGGCACAAGTCTCGCGCCGGGCTCGCCCCGGGGACAGTTCGGCATCGATGTTGCGCACAGGAGCTGTGCCCGCGTCTGGCCGCTAGCGTCAATCGAGCTTCATAATCAATAGAGTCATGTATGACACGTTGGGCAAGAGGCCGATGACTGGTTCACCTGCTTCGAGGCGCACGTGGGTAGGTGCCTGGCCCGCTGCGCTGCGTATGAGAAACGGTGGATTGTGCCCCGCGTTCATACATAACCCAGTGCGCGCGTGTCCGGATCGTAGACCCTACCTGTCGCTTGCCGTCTTGGGCTTGTCTTTGACAGGCCAGCGCTCGGATTCGGTCCGGGCGCCGTGCAGATATTCTTCAATTTCTTTGACGACCTCTGGATGCTTCGCGGCAACATCGCGTTCCTCGCCGACGTCGCTCGCGAGATCGTAGAGCTCCAGCGTCTGGTCCAGGCCATGGCGCACCGCCTTCCAGTTGCCGTGCCGCACCGCCTGGTCGAAGCCGCGCTCGTGGAACTCCCAGTAGAAGAACTCGTGTGTGGGCTGGGGCTCGCCGCGCAGCGCGCGAGCCATGGACATCCCATCGATGCTGTCCGGTGTGTCTGCGCCCGCAAGCTCCGCGAATGTCGGCATCAGATCCCAGTGCGCCCAGGGATGATCGCTGACGCGCCCAGCGGGCACCGTGCCAGGCCACCGCGCGATCATCGGTACCCGTATCCCGCCTTCGTACAAGTCCCGCTTGATGCCACGGAGCGGACCAGCACTACGGAAGAACTCCGGATTCGCCCCGCCCTCTTTGTGCGGGCCGTTGTCGCTCGTGAAGAGCACCAGGGTCGAATCGTCTAGTCCCTCCCGCTCGAGCAGCGACACCAGCTCGCCGACGTAGCGATCGATGCGCGTCACCATGCCCGCGAACGCGGCATACGGGGTCGGCTGCGACCGATAGCCACCCGAGGGACCCGGTTTCGGCGATGGATTCGCATCCGCCTTCTTGTTTTCAAACGGCGTTTCAGGAAAGCGTCCAGCAAACGGCGCCATCGAATCCTTGGGGACGAGCAGCTCGGCGTGGGGCATCGAGTAGTTCAAATACAAGAAGAACGGCTGGTCGCGTTCCGCGGTCCGGCTGATGAACGACTGTGCCTCCTCGGTCACCAGGTCATTGGCATACTTCGACGGGTCCACGTCGATCCGCTTGCCGTCCCGGTAGAGATAGTCCGTATATTGCCGGTGGGCATGACGATGGTCGAGATAGCCAAAGGATTCGTCGAAGCCTTGAAGTGGGGGCAGGCCAGGTGTGCCGGTCCGGCCGAGTCCCCACTTGCCAATGACCGCCGTGCGGTAGCCGCGCTCTCGCAAGACCTCGGCAATCGTCACGTCCTCCGGGCGCAGCGGAATCTCACCGTTGCCGCGCACCCACGCGTGCCCGGTGTGGAAGCCCGTCATCAGACTGTAGCGCGACGGGGCGCACACGGTGCTGCCCGCGTAATACTGCGTGAAGCGCGTGCCCTCTTTGGCCAGGCGATCGATGTTGGGCGTTTCGAA